>JADGNT010000225.1 GCA_017883345.1 Candidatus Solibacter sp.
GAGATGCGGCGCCGGCCTGTACCTGATCCTCGACCAACGGGGCGCCGACATGGCCGACCTGCCCGGCGGCGCCAGCGGGTTGCTGGTGCTCGACTACCGGGGCAAGGACGCCGACTGGCTGGTGACCCGCACCGCCCCCGGGGTGGTCTCGCTGGTCGCCGGACTGCGCGGCCGCGAGCGGCAGGCCGCCGAGGAACTGGCCAGTGGAAGACCCGCGTGGAGGAGCCCAAGCCGCTCGACGCGTCGCGGGCGGCAATCAGACCGGCTGCGCGCCATGGTGAGCCTGCCCAAGTGTTCTCCGCCAGTGCCGCGGCCCCCGACAGGCGACCGCGGATGGATGGCGTGATCTTCGGGAGTCGGGTCCGCGGTGTCCGGGGCCAGTCTACGATAAGCCGGTTTCACGGCCAGTGGCGCGGTCTTCGAGTGGTCCGCCACTCGTTCCCAGAGCACTCGGGGCTCCATTTGGTCCGAAAGTGATACCATGCCACAAAGCCTTGCACCATGAGCCCACAGTCCTCCATCGCGCACTACAAGATCACGTCGAAGCTCGGCGAGGGCGGGATGGGGGCGGTGTATCGTGCCACCGACACCAAGCTGAATCGCGACGTCGCGATCAAGGTACTGCTACTGGCCTTCGCGGAGGACGCCGCTCGGATGGCGCGCTTCGAGCGCGAAGCGCAGGTGCTGGCCAGCCTCAACCACCCCAACATCGCCGCCATCTACGGCATCGAGCAGAACGCCATCGTCATGGAACTGGTGGAAGGCGCCGACCGTGCCGGACCCGTCCCAATCGATACCGCCATCGAGTACGCCCGCCAGATTGCCGCCGCGTCGCCTACGGCAGCGTGAGCGCGGGTACGGGCGGTGACCTTTGGACTCTCCCGCTGGATTTGACCGACCCCGACCATCCCCGCCCCGGCAAACCCGAAGTCTTTCTCAATACCCCGCGCATCGAACGGAATCCCGCGTTCTCTCCCGATGGCCGCTGGCTTGCCTACCGTTCCGACGAGTCCGGCCGCTTCGAGCTCTACGTTCGAGTGGACCGGGGTGGTAACCACTCCTTCGTCAAGGAAGAGTAATTGGCCAGAGATCCGCCGCTGGCCCCACGGCGCCGAGTTTCGCATGCCCATGACTCACCAAACGGCTCCGGCGCCTGCGCAAGTCAGACGATCTCCCAGGGCTCGATACCCCCGGCAACTACCCGCAGCATGGGATGAGGTAGGAGTCTCGTCGTGCTGAGCGTGCGGAACCTCGCCCGATCACGGACCCGCAGTTTCCTGCTCAGGTGCTCGCGCTCGAATTCCATCTGACCCTGGGTGACGGGAATTGAAACCGCACGCTTCCTCATCGCGATCTTTGAAGCGTCAAAGTTGTAGCCTCTCGCAATGGCCTCGTCGACAACAGCCCATAGATATGTACTGATTGCTGCAACGGGATTCTTGCTTGCTCGAAAACGATTGAGTTGTGGATGAAACCGGTAACCGTTCGTTTGCCCGAGGAGCACCTTCTGGGCGAGCAGACCTTCCCGCCATAGGGCAACGAGTCCCACTCGGTCGAGCCCTGACGGATGTAAGGACCAGAGTCTCATAACAGTGACAGAGCCTATCAAAACTCGGGTTGCTTCCGTTTCGAGTACTGTCCACGCTGCTTCATCGTGGGCCGTAGGCCGTGGATTCTTTGAGTTTTGCCTCGCCTCGTTCATTCCCGGAGGCCAGGCCGGTCTCAATGGAATAAGACTTTGGCCGGCTAGGATTCTGACAACAATCGGCTCCACAAAAGTCGCTTCCCGGACCATTGGCTCCTAGCGCGCGCCGTTCTCCGTACGCTGTCCGCTCCAGAATCAGCTCGCGGATCATAGCGACGAACCCTGGATGTACGCCCACCGTAGGGGCTCGGCACAGGTTTATGCCGAGTTCCCGGCACAATTCGGCAACTTCCGTATCCAGGTCGTACACAACCTCCATGTGGTCCGACAAAAACCCGATCGGCGCTACCACAAGATCTGTGCATCCCTCCGAGTGGAGTTGCCGGACGTAGTCGCATATGTCGGGCTCAAGCCAGGGCTGTGTGGAAGGGCCGCTGCGGCTCTGATAGACGAGGGACCCGGCCGGCCGCCCCAACATCTGACACACCAACTGGCAGGACTCCTCAAGTTGCGCTACGTAAGGGCTCGCTATCGCCATCGAGAGCGGAATGCTATGGGCCGTGAATGCGATGAGGGCGGCATCGCGCCGCTCCACTGGAAGTTGCTCCAACGCCTGCCGAACCCGGTCGGCCGCCGCCTCGACGAAGCCGGGATGGTTATGAAAGGTCCGGAGTTTGTGAATTTCGGGAGCGCCCGGCCCGGCCTCCGCCTGCGCCCGCTCGATGTCCTCCCGATAGTGGCGGCAGCCTGAATAGGATCCGAAGGCCGACGTGGCAAAGGCCAAGGTTCTGCGAATACCGTCCGCGCGCATCTGGCGCACCGTATCGGCCAGCAGCGGATGCCAGTTCCGATTTCCCCAATAGATGGGCATGGATAGACCGTGGGCTTTGAGTTCGCGGTCGAGGGCGGCAATCAAGGCTCCATTTTGATCATTGATGGGGCTCTTGCCGCCAAAATGGTAATAGTGTTCGGCCACCTGAAGCATTCGCTCGCGCGGCACGTTCTTGCCGCGCAGCACATTCTCCAGGAATGGGATCACATCTTCCCGCCCTTCTGGCCCTCCGAATGAGACGATCAATATTGCGTCGTATGTCATTTGCTTAGTGCCTCCCGCCTGGGCCCGAAACGGCCGGCAACCGCGGCCACAGAGACAACCCCAACATCAATAATGAGAGCGGCAGCAAGATATAGTTCGCAATTGCACCAGTCGGCCGACGGGCGAACACCACTGGGCTTCAAGTGCCCAACCAGCATGCGCAAAAACGTTTCGACAAAAAGCAGCGAATACATCGCCGGGACCAAGGACCGGTACCGGAGGGCGACCGCCAACTGGATGAACGCGTAGATCAACTGCACGCTCCCCCATAACACAAAGCCGAATACGATGCCGCGCGCGCCGGCCACGGAAAGGTCCATGCCCGCGATGCTGCCCGCCCCGCCATCGGGCGCGAACACGTGTATGCAGCTTCGCACGGTGCTGATGACGGCCAGGCATGCGAACACATAGATTGGGAGCTTCATGCCGCAGATCGTGTTGTCGGCTTGGACAGGCAACAAAGTCAAAAAGACAATCTTCATCGAAGGGTTCGTGCCTCCTTCATTGGCATACGGGGCAAATCTAACATACGTCCCGATGTGGTTGCTCAGCCGAGAAGCGCCCTCGCGCGCTGTTCACGGTAGTCGAATATGTCTGAGAGGTCGTGAGCGACCTGCAACCAATGGACTAGCCGGCCCAGCGGTCCGAACGGAAGAGCGTAATCCACGATGTCCACCATGCGCGTGCCACCCGCGACTTCGGAAAAGCGATGGGTGTGGCGCCAAAGCTTGTACGGCCCCTGTACCTGCACATCTACAAATTCGCATGGCGGATCCCAGCGCTCGATCTCTGTCAACCACTTGACCGGAATCCCTCGCACGCGCAATTGGTAAGCGATGGTCGCCCCCCGCAGCATTTCAATCGGTGGAGGCGTCAGCATGCGAAAGCGCAGCCATGGTGGCGTGATTTTTTCCAGATTCTCGGCCTGGCTGAAAAAATCGAACACCGCGGATATGGGCTGATCGATCAGCGATTCGCGTTGAAGGATGTAATATGCCATGATGCGCCCCGGTTACTCCCCGCCTAGAAACTCCGACACATGGGAAGAGAGCGCCGCGTAAGCTCGATCGTCGAATCCTCCCGCATGGCGCCAGGCGACTTTGCCCGTGCCATCGAGCAGAATCAGATAAGCCGCATTGGGGTCGGCATAGTGCACGCGCTGTTTCCAAAGTTCCGTCGCTCGATAGACGGTGATCACATGCTCGTATTCTCCTCTGGCAGTGCCGCGGCGCATACCTCTGTCGATAAACCATTTTGCGAGCCGGGCCAGGCCGCCGATCATGGGTACCTCGTAAAACGTCACGCGCCGGTCTGAGCCAAACTCCTCGCGGAACCTCTCCGCCCAAGCTTCCACAGCAAAACGGGATTCGTATGTGAAACCTAGCAGAAGCAGCGCGACGCTACCCCCGGCGGCCTTAGGAAGAACAACTTCGTGGCCCGCCAGAGATCTGCCGCTAAGCGATGGCAGACGCTCGCCATGCAAGATCTCGGCCGCCGGCACCGCCGCCAAGGCGGCCACCGCCAGAAGCCCGGAGAGCCACGCCATCACACGGTCACCTTCTTTGTCGGGGCAACCGTTCCTTTGAGCGGGTGGGCCGGATTCAACGCCGCTTTGGCAATACGCCGCAGCATCCCGCGAAACATCACTTCATGAATGGGCCAGAGCAAATACCAATACAGCAATCCAGCCAGACCACGCGGCTCGAAATATGCGATCTGGCGGATGACCGTGGATTCGCCTTGCGGTTCTGCGCAGAATTCGAGCCATGCCCGCCCCGGGGTTCTCATCTCCGCCAAAAGCCGCAACCGGAGCCCTGGCTGGTAACTCTGCACGCGCCAGAAATCCAGAGTGCTGCCCGGCAGCGGAATTTCTGGATCGGGCCGCCCGCGCCGCATACCCACCCCGCCAGTCATCAAATCCAGCAGCCCCCGGATTCTCCACAGCAAGTTGCCAAAATACCAGCCCGTCCGGCCTCCAATCCGGCGAACCGGAGCAAACGCCTCATCGGCAGGGAGCGGTACCCTCGTTGCTTGTTCGTTGCTCAGAACACCGGGGCCGGGTTCGGAGGCGGCTATCCATGCTCCCGGGCGTCTGGCATCGGACCAACGGGTTTCGGCCGACCATCGATCTTCGTTTGCCAGAGCCCGCTCGATCGCGCGCGTAAGGCCCGCGGGCCGGACTCGAAAAATGCCGCTGGCCTCGGCGTTGCGCACGACACTCGGAGTGCGAACGCTTTCAATCAGGCAGCGGCCGATCGACGCGTAGATCGGTGTGATGAGCGTCAGCCAGCGACTCGACAGCGTCGGGCTGAGGAAGGGAACCGCGAAAAACCAGCGGCGCAATTTCCTCTGGCGAGCATATTCCCTCATGATCCCGAGGTAAGAGGTAACGTCGGTCCCGCCGATTTCCACGATCAGGCCATCCCCTGCCTGAACTTCGATCGCCAAAGCCAGGTACTCGATCACGTCTTCGATCGCGATCGGCTGGGCGGCCGTATGCACCCAGCGTGGTGTGATCATCACCGGGAGGCGCTCCACCAAGGCTCGGATCAGTTCAAAGGAAGCGCTGCCCGAGCCGATCACGATGGAGGCTTGCAATTCGATCACCGGAATGCCGCTCGAACGCAGAATCTTACCCGTCTCGGCCCGGCTCCGCATATGAGGGGACAGCGAGTTTCCGCTCGCGAGCCCACCGAGATAGATGATGCGGCGCACACCCGCTTCGCGCGCCGCCCGTGCGAAATTCGTGGCCGCTTCTGTTTCCCGGTCCTCGAACTCGGCGCCCGCTAGCATCGAGTGAACCAGGTAAAAAGCCGTCTCTACGCCCAGGAATGCCGAACCCAGAGACGCCGGCTGGAGCAGATCTCCCTGCACGATTTCCGTGCCGGGAGCCACGCGCCCACGCAGCACCTCCGGGTTTCGGCACAGGCACCTGACGGCCAAGGCCTGCCGTTCCAGCCGCCGTAATAGGCGGCCTCCTACGTATCCAGTTGCTCCGGTCAACAAAACCATGGAATCATCGCTATTCCGGAAGGAGCACCGTGTCGATAACGTGAATCACGCCGTTGCTTGCGACGATATCCGTCTTGATCACATGCGCATTGTTAACCATTACGCCGCTGCCTGCTGTCTTGATGGTAAGGCTCCCGCCTGCGACGGTCTCGGCGGAACGAAGCTTCACCACATCGTTCGCCGTCACGTGCCCCGCCACCACATGATAGGTGAGAATTTTCTGCAGCTTCTGCTTGTTCTCTGGTTTGAGTAGGCTTTCCAGCGTTCCCGGTGGCAACTTGGCGAACGCCTCATCGGTCGGGGCGAACACCGTAAACGGCCCCGGACCTTTCAGTGTATCTACGAGTCCCGCGGCCTTCACCGCGGCCACCAGCGTGTTGAAGTGCCCGGCGACTGCCGTGTCCACGATATCCGCTGCGGCAGCGTTTGAAGCCACAGCCAGCGCGAGAGCGCCAGCCAGCAACATAGTCATACGATGTATCATCTTCTTCCCCTCAACCTTTCTCGATATTGAAATTCCCGCATCTACCCCGGCGTCACGCCCGGGCGGCCGCCGCGTCGGAATACCAGCGGCGCTGAATCGACTTCCACGTCAGAGCCTGGTACAACCCGGACAGAGCCACCAAGCTGTAAACCACGCTGCTCAGCGCGGACGTCTCACCGAACTTCATGCCGAAAACCGTTGCCACCAGGTCCAGGTGAAACACTCCGGCAAGTCCCCAGTTCAGCGCGCCGATGATGACCAGCGCGGCTGCGATCACGTCAAACGTCTTCATATCAGTTCCCCTCTTGGTTGATTCGACCGGACCCTTTTGGCCCGGCACTATTTGATCTTAAGGAACATTTGTTTTACCGTAAAGAACAATGGAAAGGTGGCTTTCCTGAGAGGAAAAGAATCGGCCGGAACCGGCCGCGAGAGGAAAACGGTTTTTGCCATGGAATCGGAAACCATCGTCGAAGGACTGAAAAAGTACGGAATCGGCGGCAAATTGAGACGCCTTCGTCTCCGCAAGAGTATGGGACTACTGGAGCTCAGCAAACACACAGGCCTCTCGCCCGCGTTGCTGTCCAAACTGGAGCGCGACCTGATGCATCCGACGCTGCCAACGCTGTTGCGAATCGCCCTGGTTTTCAGTGTGGGCCTGGATTATTTCTTCACTCCGGAACCTAAGCCGGTTCTGGAGATCGTCCGCAAAAGCGATCGTATGCGCTTTCCGGATTCGCCCGACGCCGGCAAGGTCGCCTACTATTTCGAGAGCCTCGATTTCCCCGTTCCGCAGCGTGCACTGACCTCTTTCCTGGCCGAATTCGAATCCATTGAGATGAAGGACAACCGGTTCCACAACCACCCGGGAATCGAGTTCCTGTACGTGATCTCCGGCAAAGTGGAACTACACACTGGTGGGGAAATACACGAGCTATCTGAAAGTGACGCCATCTACTTCGATTCCACGGTGCCGCATAGTTATCGCAGGATTGGGGCAAAGCGCGCCACGGCTCTGGTGGTGACCGTGGGGTCCTAATAGCCCGTTCTAGTCGAATCACGGCGCATACGGAAACAATCCACCAAGCCGTGTATACGATCCAAACGTCGAGGTACTTCCTGCAAGGGCCGGCGATTGCTCCCGATATGTGGATTTAAACCGGCCAATGTTCTGAGTGGGGGCTCGCCACGGCCATCGCAAAGCTGTATTCTTTTTTCGTTCGAAACTGATTTAGCCGGAGGGTGAAGGCCCGGCCAGCAGATCGAAAACTTTGCCAGAGAACGGTCAGCGGCGG
>JADGNT010000226.1 GCA_017883345.1 Candidatus Solibacter sp.
GGCATGGATTTCCGGCGCATTTTGCCGGAAATTCGCTGCCAGTCCTGTCTGTCCCCGGGTTCGGAGCCCACTCCCCGCGGTGGTTTTTCGAACCTGTCCTTGGTTTCCCCCGCACCCCCGAGCCCCGGTCCCCACCCGCCAGTAGCTCTCAGCACAGAGTACGCTCAGATTCGTTAGGCTGCCATGCCCTTCGACACTCCCCCACTTCCATGTTGCCCGCCCCTTGTAGCACCCCGCGGTTCGCGCGCGCTGGCATACAATGAACCTTAGCCCTAACCAGCCGTTCACTCAGCGGAGCACAGGCCTGTCCAGAAAAAAGACAACCCCGGAGGCCGGGAAAGCCCGGACCGCCCGCGCACCCCAAGCGCCGCCCGCGCCCGTCGTCTCTGGCCGCTGGGAAACCCGCATCGAACCCTTTCTGTCGAAGCATGCCCGCCTGCTGGTGGTTGGCTTCGTCCTGCTCGGCGTCGGCCGCATCGTCGCCACCTACCACGTCTTCGCCACCACCGGCGACGAGCCGGCGCACATCGCCTGCGGGCTGCAATATGTGGCGCAGCACATCTACCGTTACGAGACGCAGCATCCGCCGCTGACGCGCGCCATGATCGCGCTGCTGCCGTACCTTTCCGGCACGCGCCCGCGCGGCCAGCCGACCTTTCAACTGGAAGGCTGGGACCTGATCACCTACCAGCATCATCCCGAACAAACCGTGACGCGCATGCGGCTCGGCAACCTGCCGTTCTTCGTGCTCGGCTGCCTGGTGGTGTTCTACTGGGGGCGGCGCTACTTCGGGATCGCCAGCGGTGTCGTCGCTACCTGCCTGTTCACGCTGATTCCCACCATCCTGGCGCATGCCGGCCTGGCCACCACGGACATGGGCCTCGCGGCGTGCCTGGGGGCTGCCTTTCTGGCGATGCTGATCTGGGCCGGGGAGCCCACCCGCCAACACGGCGCCGTCTTCGGGTTCTCGATGGCGCTGGCCTTGCTCGCCAAGTTCACCACGCTGGGGTTCTTTCCCGTGGGCGCTGGGCTAGCCCTGGCATTCTACCTGGCCGCGGAGCGTCCGGGCATGGAGGGGCTCAAGCAAGTGGTGAAGCAGCGTGCGGCAAGCTTCGCCATCGCGGTGGGCGTCTGCCTGTTCACTGTGTGGGCGGCCTATTTCTTCTCGTTCGGCAAGGTGCCTTTCTGGAATGTGAGCCTGCCGGCCTGGGAGTACTTCGACGGCATCCGCGTGGCATTGCAGCACAACAAGGACGGCCATCCGGCGTACCTGCTGGGTGAGGCGCGGCGTTACGGCTGGTGGTATTACTTCCCCGTCGCCCTGGCGGTGAAGACGCCGCTGGCGCTGCTGGCGCTGCTCGCCTTTGGCATCGGCGTGTGCTGGAGCAATCGCCGCCGCGTGGTCTACCTGATGCCCCTGGCCTTCTCGCTGGGCATTCTGCTGCCCGCCATGAGTAGCAACGTGAACATCGGAGTGCGTCACGTGCTGCCCGTCTATCTGGCTTTCTCCGTGATGGCCTCGCTAGGCTTGGTGCAACTGGCGCGCCTGTCCAATCGCCGGGCATGGGCCGGGGCGGCGGCCCTGGTACTCGTGCTGTGGCTGGCGGCGACCGGCGCGCTACACCATCCGGATTACATTCCGTACTTCAACGAACTGGTGCCGGGCCAGCCCGACCGCGTGCTGTGCGATTCCGACTACGATTGGGGACAGGACACCAAACGCCTGGCCGCGCGCCTCAAGCAACTGGGCGCCACCCAGCTCAACTACGGGTACGTCAACTCGTACGACAACAGCTTCCTGGAGACCTATCCCGGCCTGCCGCGGATCAAGAACATCCATCCGCTCGAACCCGCCGAAGGTTGGACCGCGGTGTGTCCCACCTTAGATCACGCCACGCAATACGGCCTGGAATACCGCTATCCCAACTTACAGCCCTGGTATGCCTATCTTCCGGTGAAAGAGCGCGTGGGCACCATCGACCTCCTCTATCTGGCGCCGGGCAGCCTGGACGGCAAGAAATGACGCCGCTGGCGACGGGCCTGTTCACTCTGTTGCCCACGCTGCTGGCTCACGCCGGAGTGGCCACCACGGACATGCCGCTGACCGCCTGCCTCTCGGCGGCAAGTACGGCCTGGGCTATCGCGATCTCAGCGTGCAGCCGTGGTGGGCTTACTATCGCCCGGTGGAGAAGGTGGGCACGCTGTGGCTCTACTGCGTTCCACCAGAATCGTTGCTCCGATCGGAGCCGCGACCGGGGTACCCTCCGGGTCGGGAGCGATGCGCTATCCTCCGCTCCGATCGGAGCCGCGACCTGGGTACCCTCTGGGTCGGGCGCGATGCGCTATCCTCCTTTAAGAGGAACCATCATGAAAACTATTTTGATCGGCGCCGGAGTGCTCATCGCCGCGGCGAGTCTGGCTTCCGCCGAAACCAAGACCGGCCTCACGGAATCCGTCACCATTGGCGGCAAGACCGTCAGCATCGCGTATTCCGCCCCGGCGGTGAATAAGCGCGTGGGTAAGCTATTCGGCAAGGACGGCACCATCGGCTCGGATACGAACTATCCCGTGTGGCGCGCGGGCGCCAATGCGGCGACCGCGTTGCATACGGATGCCGATCTCGACCTGGGCGGGCTGGTGGTGCCGAAGGGAGACTACACGCTGTTCGTCAACCTGGCGAATCCGGCGAGTTGGGAGCTCATCGTCAACAAGCAGACCGGCCAGTCCGGGCTGGAGTACGATGCCAAACAGGACCTGGGCCGCGTCAAGATGACCGTCGGCAAGCCGCCCGCGTTGGTGGAACAGTTGCAGTACACGCTTTCTGGTACGGGCGGGAACAAAGGCAAGCTCCAGTTGGCCTGGGAGAACGTGGCCGCGTCCGTGAATTTTACGGTCAAGTAAGGAATTTCGCTCTGCCCCGGCGCGCGCTGCGCACCCCAAAACCGTACAAGTCTTACCGTTGGGCCGTCGCTACCCGCGGGTCAGACCGCTAATTCGCCATGGTACTGCATCTCCTTCGGAACAAAATGGGCCTTGACCACGAGGCGTCCCAATTGGGTGGTGAACAGGATATCGGCATCGCGCGTGTAGAGCGGCAGCATCTCCCGCGAGAACCCGAAGAGGAAGCTCGATCCGGTACCGACCTGGCGAGCCACCACACCCGCCTGCACGATATCCCGGCCCTTCGGCTGTAGACTGCTGAGACCCTTGAGACGGTCCAGATCGTCCTGTTCCTGCCGGCGCGACGCGGTCGAATCGTCGTCTTCGCCGGCGCTGATGGATCGGCCGCCCATCAGCGGAATCCCGCTGACGCATATCACGTAGCGTCCCTCGAAGGCTTCGGGCAGCGGGGATTTCATGGCGTCGAGCACGGGGCGGGCGCTCTCCCATCGCACCGTACCCTCGTAGGGGGACACCGCTCCGCCGCGCGGCGATCCGCCGCCATTTCCGCGCCCGCGCCCCATGCCGCCGATGCCGGGAATGCCGATGCCGCCGATACCTGGGATGCCGATGCCGCCGCCGCGGGAGCGCCCCCCGCCGCCGGGGTATCCGCCGCCCTGACCACCGCCGGGGTATCCGCCGCCGCTACTGCCGGGGTATCCGCCGCCGGTGCCAGTGCCAGTGCCGCCGGGGTATCCGCCGCCATCACCCGAATTCCCTGCCCCGGAGGCGTATTGCGCCTTGATCGGTTTGGCCCAGGGCGATTTGGTGATCAGGCGGTCGATCTCCTCGCTGCTCCAATCGGCGGGCGCCTTCTTGTTCCAAAAGTCCCCGGTGGTGGCATCGAGCGGCAGCCAGGCGGCAACACCCGCACTGGCCAGCAGGAACATTTGGCGGCGGGATAGAAGACAGTCACGGTTGGCAGGCATCATGTACTCCTTACAGCCATGGACGCGCGCGCGCTACTCGCGCGTTTCGGCGGTTTACAGGTCCTTCGCCAGGGAGAGGCCGTCGGCGCCATCCTCGTAGTAGCGCGCCACGCGCCGGAGCTTGCGAAACCCGTACTTTTCATAGAACGCACGCGCCCGCTGGTTCGTCACTTTCACCATGAGCCCGATCCGTGCAATCCCGCGCCGCCGCAGACGGCGTAGCGTGCTGTCCATGAGGGCGGACGCCGCACCCTTGCCGAGGAAGGCCGGATCCACCGCCAGCGAGACCAATTCGGCCCGATTCCCTGTCCTGCCCGGGGAAATGGCGGCGATCGAGTACGCGCATACCTTCGTACCCCGTTCCGCGACTAGGAACAGGCCCCCGCATTTGCGGGTATATTCTGCAAACAGGTTGCGATCGTATGCATCCGCTCCGAAGCTGGCCGCTTCGATTTCCAGAATCCGGTCCAGATCGCGCTGCCGGACGCGGCGCACCGCAAATCGTTTGTCCATTTTGTTATCCTTTAGTTTGGCGCACTTGGAGGGCATTGGGGAGCCATGGCGAAAAAAACCCGCGGCAAGGACGTCCGGCCACTTGACAAGGATTTCGGACGCGCGCATACTAAAACCATGTTGCAACTGAGTGGCAACAAGAAATCACCGGAAGCGCTGCTCGCGAGCCTGGTGGACCTGCGAAAAGGCGACGCCGCCATCCTCGACCGGATCGATATGCCCACCGAAGATGCGCGCCGCCTGATGGAGCTTGGTTTCGTCCCCGGCACCCGCATCACCGCGGGAAACAGCGCCCCAGGGGGCGATCCGCGCGTCTTCCAGGTGGATGGTTCGGAAATCGCCCTGCGCCGCGACACTGCGCGCCGCTTGAAGGTCCGCCCCGACAAGCACGCCAAGCCCGACGAGCCCCATAAACCCCTCAGGACTCCGAGGATCGCGTGAGCGATTGCAGCAGTTGCCATGGTTGTGGAAATTCAGCGTCAGGTTCGGCGGTAGCGGAACTGCTGCGCCCGGCGGCGGTCCGCACGGTGGCGCTGGTGGGGCCGCCCAATTCCGGCAAGACCACCCTCTTCAATCGTCTCACCGGACTGCGCCAGAAGGTGGCCAATTTCCCCGGTGTCACGGTGGAGCAGCACACCGGAATCGCGGAACTGCCGGATGGCCGCGCCGTCAGCATCGTGGACCTCCCCGGCATCTACAGCCTCAACCCGCG
This sequence comes from Candidatus Solibacter sp., assembly GCA_017883345.1. GTDB lineage: Bacteria > Acidobacteriota > Terriglobia > Bryobacterales > Bryobacteraceae > Solibacter. The sequence continues at coordinate 5,095 of JADGNT010000226.1, forward strand.
CTCCGAAGACGAGCAGGTGGCCTACGACGTGCTTCACGGCACCCGCGCCGGTACCGCCAAGCCGGAAGCCATCCTGCTGGTTCTGGATTCCACCAATCTGGCACGCCATCTCATGTTGGCCGCGCCTATCCTCGCGCTCGGCCTGCCCACCCTGATCATTCTGAACATGGCCGACGATCTGCGCAACCGCGGCGGCAAACTCGATCTGCGCAAGCTCTCCCACGAACTCGGCGCCCCCGTGACCCTGATCAGCGCCCGCGCCGGCGAAGGCGTCGACGAGGTCTTCGATTTTCTGGCCGGCGCCATGGCCAAGCCGCTGCCTACCCTGCTGCCGATGCTGCACGACGTGCCCAAGTGCCGCGAGTGGGCCGGCGGCGTCGGCTCCAAAGCCGGCTATCTTCCGCCCATCGCGCCCAAATGGACGCGCCGTCTCGACGCGGTTTTCCTGCACCCCGTCGCCGGCCCACTGCTCTTCCTGTTCGTCGTGGTGGGCGTCATCCGTACCATCTTCATGGCGGCCCTCCCCCTCTCTAACGCCGCCCAGATGGCCATCGCCATCAGCGGCAAGTGGATTGCAGCTACCCTGCCCCCGTCCTTGCCGACTTCTCTGATTGTGGATGGCGTCTGGAAAGGCGTCGGCAGCGTTCTGGTGTTCCTCCCGCAAGTGCTGTTGCTGTTCCTCTTCATCGGAATTCTGGAAGATTCCGGATACCTGGCGCGCGCCGCGCTGATCGCCGACCGCACCATGGCGCGAGTCGGCTTGCAGGGCAAGAGTTTCATTCCGCTGCTCTCGGCCTACGGTTGCGCCGTGCCGGCCATCCTGGCCACGCGCACCATCGAGAACAAACGCGACCGCATCGCCACCATTTTGATCGCACCGTTCATGACGTGCTCGGCGCGCCTGCCGGTCTACGCGCTGCTGATTGCGGCGTTCATTCCGGATCGCCACTTCATCGGTTCGGTGATCACCGCCCAGGTGGCCGCTTTACTCGGACTCTATCTGATCGGCTTCCTTGCCGCCGTAGTCACCGCGCGTCTGCTGAAGTCGAGCGTGCTCAAGAGCGCGCAGGCGCCCTTCCTGCTGGAGATGCCCAGTTACCGCTGGCCCACGGTGCGGTCGCTCGGGTTGCGCCTGCTGGATCGCGCCAAGGTATTCCTGCAACGCGCCGGGACCGTCATCCTGCTGGTCACCGTGGTCCTTTGGGTGATGGCTCACGTGCCCTACAGCGGCGGCAAAGAGCCCATCGAACACAGCCTGGCCGGCACCATGGGCCGTACCATCGAACCGTTGATCAAGCCGCTCGGCTTCAACTGGAAGATCGGCATCGGCCTGATCACGTCGCTCGCCGCGCGCGAAACCATCATCAGCACCCTGGGCACGATTTACGGCATGGACCCGGATTCGCACGGCCTCGATTTGCAGAAAGCCCTGCGCCAGGACCTCACCCCCGGCGGCGCCGTCGCGCTGCTCATCTTCTTCGCCTTCGCCATGCAGTGCATGTCCACCGTGGCTGTGGTGCGCCGCGAAACCGGCGGATGGAAGTGGCCCATCCTGCAATTCGCTTACATGGGCGTGTTGGCCTACGTGGGCGCCTTCATCGCGTTTCACGCGATTGGCTGAGATGTGGGGCAGGCCGTCTTCCTGGCGCGCGCGAGCACTGGGTTGCCGAAGCGGGCCCTGTCCACACAGTGTTTTCAGAGCAAATCAATGATGGATTCGATGGTGATCGACCTCATCTGTGCGATCTCGGAGAGAATGCCCTGAAGCGTGCCGGTCTTGAGCGGGTTGTGCAGGGGGACCGTGATCGTATGGACCGGCGGTCCCTTGTGCCGCAACCTGACGTAGCTGCCCTTTTGATGGATCACCCCATAGCCGAGGCGCTCCAGTGCGCGGATTACACGATCGCCGGATACGCCGCGCGGCAATTTCATGCGGCTTCGACCGGGATCAACTCGTCCTTTACATAGTGCAACTGCACTAGCCGGGGATGCACCGGGCCGTCTTCGAAGTGGACCGATATTGCTTCAAGGACATTAGCACGAACTTCTTCCCATGTCTCTGCTTCGGTGAAGATGCCATGGCCAGGCGCGCGCGCGCAATAGCCACCTTCCTCCGCGTCGCGAACTTCGAAGATTAGCTCCATGCCCATAGAATACCTGACGCCGAGGGGGATGGCGTCCCGTACCCATCGATTTATCGCGCTGCCAAAACCGCTGCCGGTGAAGGCTACACCGCCATTCAGTGAACAGTATCGCGCTACTTGCCTTCGCCTTCCACGATATCGCCGGCCGCCTTGCCGGCCGCTTCCTGAAATACTTTGGTGAAGAACTCGCGCGCTCCCGGCGAGCAGCCGATGTGCAGGCTGTCCATGCCGTCCTCCACGAAGCCCAGATAGCCTTCCCAACCGAGATCGCTGAGCACGAAGCGCAGGCATTC
>JADGNT010000227.1 GCA_017883345.1 Candidatus Solibacter sp.
GCATCCCGACCCGGTGATTCTCACAACAGATTCCGACTTCCGCATCTATCGCCGGCATAGCCGGCAGATGGTTCCCTGTGTGATGCCATCTTGACTACTCGCTACTCGACAAGCTTCATAAGCGGCCAATCATAGGTCTGACGGGTATTGGTTCAGGACGGCACAAGAACATTTGGCCATTAGTTTTTTCCTTGAGCCCCCGGGCGCAGAACCGAGGCGATCACGCCGGGGAGATCGGCGGCGTGGAAGGGCTTTTGCAGGAAGGCGAGAAAGCTGTTGGCGCCGACCACGCGGAGCGCCTCGGATTCGCCGAAGCCGCTCATCAGCACCACTTTCACGTCCCGATGTTGTTGTTTCAGAGCGGCCAGCACCGCAGTGCCGCTCAAACCCGGCATGGACATGTCGAGCAGGACCACATCGATACGGTGCGGGTCCTCACCGTAAATGCGGAGCGCCTCGTCGCCGTCCCCGGCCACGAGCACGCGGTAGCCAGCCTCCTTCAGAATCCGCGATGCGAGGCGGCGGATCATCGGTTCATCGTCCACTACGAGCACGGTTCCAACGCCAGAGGACTCGGCCGCGGCGGCGGTAACGCGGGGCACGGCCGGCCGGTCGCAAGCCGGCAGCAGGACGCGGAAGGTGGCGCCGGCGCCGGGAGCCGTATCGATCACAATGCCTCCGCCGAGCGTCTTGACCGCGCCCGCTACGGCGGCCAAGCCGAGGCCGCGTCCGAAGAACTTGGTGGTGAAGAAGGGATCGAAGATGCGGGCTTTGGTGTCGGGGTTCATGCCGCAACCGGTGTCCTGGACCTCAATCACGACGAACCGGCCGGCGCCGAGAAAGTCGCCGTTGATTCCGTTGCGTATGGTGGAGGCGGCGATCTCGCGCACCGCCGTGCGCACGGTGACGGACCCGGGAGTCTCCAGGCCGATGGCTTCGGCGGCATTGATGACCAGGTTAGTGACGATCTGTTCCACCAGGCTGGGGTCGGACTCCACTGCGGGCAGGTCCTGACCCAGCGCCAGCCGAAGTTCGACGTTCCTGGAAATCGCGGCGCGCAGCAGTCCGTTGATGTCCCTGGCGCAGCCGGAAATGTCCACCATCCGGGAGAGAACCTGCCCTTTTCCGGCGTAGGCCAGGAGGCGGCGCGTCAGGCCGGCGGCGGTTTCGCCGGCATGGACGATCGCGTCCAGGCATTCGGCGTGCGCCGCCGGCACATGGCGCCGCAGCAGCGAGGCGTTGCCCAGCACGGCGGTGAGCAGGTTGTTGAAGTCGTGCGCGACCCCGCCGGCGAGCAAGGCGACGCTTTCGGCCTTCTGCGCATCATAGAGGAGCGCTTCCATGCGCTTGAACTCGGTCACATCGAGGAATCCGCCGACGGCTCCGCGAGACACGCCGTCCTCGCCGGTAAGGGGTACCACGTTGCCGAGCATATGGCGCCGGGTACCGTCCGGGAAAACCAGGTCGTAGCGGCAGTCATACACGGGTTCGCCGGTCCTGGCGGCGATGGCCACGGGGCGGTCCCGGTGGGGGATTTCCACCCCGTCTCTCTCCATGCGGGGAACATCCCCCGGTTGCGGTACTGCGTCGGACATGTTGGCGCCATTGGGCAGGCGCCGGAATTCGTACATCGTGCGGTTGCCGGTCATCTTGCGGCATTCCACGTCGTGCGCAATCACCACGGAGACCGGGACAGCGTCCATTATGGCTTCGATTTCATTGGCGCGGGCGCGCTCCCGGGCCTCGCTCTCGCGCAGCGCCTGTTCGGCTGCTTTTCGCTCCGTGATGTCGGTGACCATCACGCAGACGCATGCCATTCCGTGCAGTTCGAGGCGCTGGAACGACAGATAGACCGGGACGCGAAGTCCGCCCGGTAGCAGCAAATGCGACTCCGCATGGGCACGCCCCTGCGCGGCGCGCGCCAACGCTCGTGAAAACGACGCCTTCTCCTCCGCGGCAAAGAAGTCCAAGACGAGAGATCCGATGACGCGATCGAGCGGGGCGCCAGCCATGGCGGCGAATTGCCGGTTGGCGAAAAGTACCAGACCATGGAGCGTCAGCGTCAGCGCACCTTCCGCCATCGCCTGGATCCACAGCCGGTAAGCTTCGTCCGCTCCCTTGAGGGAGTAGACACGGTCGCCATCGCCGCTGGACACGACGATGGCGTCCACTGCGCCGGTGCGCAGAGCGTGCACGGTTTCTTCGGCCTCAGCCAGCCGGCAATGCAACTCCCGGATCTGTTCCCGGAGTTCTGCTAGCGCCGCTGGTTCGATGATGGTCTGCATACTCACGGGTTACTCCGGTGCCGGGCGGGGAATAATGTCCAAGCCGGCCAGCACGCGATTACGGTTGGCCAGGTCCCCGATCAACCGGCGCACGGGGAGCGGACCTTTCTTCACCAGCGTCGGCGCCACTACCACCTGCTCGGCGGCGAGTTGCCCGGCATGCTGATAAATGTCGATCACTTCCAGTTCATGGCGCCCCTGCAAGTGCTCCTCACAGATGAGGCGGATATTCTGAATGGCCCGCAGCGAATTGGGAGTGGTGCCGGCGACAAACAACCGGAGGACGTAGTGCTGGTCCTTGGGTGCGCGGGCAAGCGCTCTTTCAAAGGACTCTGTGGCGTCCCCAGGAGTTTTGTCTTTCACGCGCGACGACCTCCCGCAGGTTCCGGGAGCAGCGGCGCCGTCGTCTGCCCGGCCACGTCCAGGCGGAACTCCCACCCGGCGGGCGGCTTCCGGGACTGCTGCTTCATACCTTGGCTCCCTTATCGCGTTTCGCCTTCCCGCCGGCGGCGCTCGCGTCGGCCGAACGGCTGCGCACCATCAGCTCCCGGTCCTCGCCTTTTTGCCGCAACTGCGCGGCGCTCTGCCGGCTGAACTGCCGCCACTCCTGCTCTTCGGTAGCCAACTCCAACCGCAGGGCGTCTATCTGCGCCTCCAGGGCTTTGTGCTGGCGCTCGAAGGCGAGTTGTCTGCGATCCAATTCCTGCTGCATCAGCAGGTCCACCGAAGCATCGCGCGCCTCCTGGGCGCGGCGCGCCGACCCGGTCAGAACGCCGGCTTCGCCGAGGTACGCTTGCTGCAGTTGCACGCCCCGGGCGGTCAACAGGAACTCCCGCACCTGATTGGAGTGCGCGAGACCGCGGGCTTTAAGAACGTTCAGCACGCGGTTGCGCTCGCCGTTGGTCTCGATGTTTTGCAGGTGCAGCCAGCAATCGACCAGAGACGAAATGTGCGCCGCACTTTGTCCCTGGGCATCGTCGCCCTGGGTCAGGGTGGTCATCATGGCGGTGATTCGCTGCGCTTTCAGCATGTCGACCAGCCGCAACAACATAGTTTGCGTCTCCGAAAGCGAACCGCCTTGCGCGAGTGCCGTGACCGGGTCCAACACTACCAGGCGCGGGCGGAACTGGGCGAGCACACGATGCATCCTGACGAGGTGCATTTCCAGCCCGACGGCGGTGGGCCTCTCCGCATGAAAGCGCAGGAGTCCTTTGGCGATCCACGGCTCCAGGTCGATGCCGATGGAGCGCATATTCCGCGCCACCTGGCTCTCCGACTCCTGGAACGCAAAGAAGACGCAAGGTTCGCCGCGCGCGCACGCGGCGTCCAGGAAGTGGGCGGCGAGACTGGTCTTTCCGGTACCCGCACTCCCCGAAACCAGGACGGTACCGCCCCGGTAGTAGCCCTTGCCGCCAAGCATCTCATCGAGCGCCGGGACCCCGGCGGAAATCCGTTCGGTGGATGCCGTGTGCTGCAACGCCGCCGAGGTGACGGGCATGATGGAAATGCCGTCCCGATCGATCAGGAACGGGTAGTCGTTGGTGCCGTGGGTGGACCCGCGGTACTTCATCACGCGCAAGCGGCGGGTAAAAATCTCCTCCTGGACGCGGTGATCGAGGACGATCACGCAGTCGGAGATGTACTCCTCCAGACCATGCCGGGTCAGAGTGCCTACGCCCTTTTCCGCCGTCACGATGGTGGTGAGCCCGCGGTCCTTCAACCAGCGGAAAAGACGCCGCATCTCGGACCGTAGGATGGCTTCGTTGGGCAGGCCGGCGAAGAGGGATTCCAGGCTGTCGAGCACCACTCGTTTGGCGCCGATTGTGTCCACCGCATGAGCCAGACGCACGAACAGGCCTTCCAGGTCGTACTCGCCGGTCTCCTCCACCTGGCCGCGGTCGAGCAAAACGTAGTCGATGACCAGTTTCTTCTCCGCCACCAGGGCGCGGACGTCGAAGCCGATGGAGGCTACATTGCTGGCCAGTTCCTCGGGCGTTTCTTCAAAGGAGATACAGACCCCGGCCTCGCCAAACTGGGTGGCGCCGCGAACCAGGAATTCCATTCCCAGCAGGGTTTTGCCGCAACCGGCGCCGCCGCACACCAGGGTGGTTCTGCCTTTGGGCAAACCGCCGACAGTGATTTCATCCAAACCGGAAACCCCGGTAGGAGTTTTTGGCAAAGAATTCAGGACCGGTACAGCGCCGTCCTTGCGATGTGCCACGATAGGCTTTCTCATGGGTACCCTGTTTTCGTTGCGGACAATTTCCGACGGAATAATAGTACTACCTAACGCGCTCAAACTAAACCGTAAACCAGTCTAACAAGACCTTAAAATACTATTGAACTGGGTCCGAAGCTACGAAGCGGACGCACAAGGCGGAGCCTTATGCCACGCACAGCTCCGCCTTAATTTGATGGTGCGTACGGTGGTAGAAGATCTCAGAATTCTTATGGTTTTTTTGGTGGGGGGCGGAAGCGCTGGACGCGGCCGACCGGCTTGGTGCTGGCGGTTTCGGCGTAGATCTGCTGGATGCGATCTTTCTGCGCGGGATCGGCGATCAGGGTCCGGTGCTTGCCGCCGGGCGCGGGGGCGAGGCGGAAGCGGCCGTCGTCGGCCACGATGACGGTTCCGGGGCCGGAGATGCTGAAGTAATTCTCCTGTGGGCGGACGGCGTAGAGGGCGGCGGCCATGGCGACGGCGGGGGCATCGTAGGGCATGGGGCGGTAGGCGCGATAGGCCGCCACCAGGGGGTGCGCCTCCGACCAGGCGAAATCCTTGTCGATGCTGGCGCCGGGAAAGGGCACGGCGTCGCCGATGTCGCTGGTGGCGACCACGATCGCGGTAGGCCATTCGGCGAACAGACGCCTGGCGGCGGGGATGTCGCTCATGGTGAGCGCGTCGGCCGCCACCACGAGGGTACGCACTTTTTGGGCGATCGACGGCGGGGCGCCGGGGAGCGCCAGGACCCGAGCGAGGTTGGTGGCGGGACCGGTGAGCACGACGACGGCATTCTGGTCGAACTGCGCGGAGAGCGCGTTGCGGATGAGCGCCACGGGATCGGCGGTATCGTTCATCTTGACGATAGTGCGGGGATACTTTGCATTGCCGGCGACGGCCTCGAGCATCGGCGTCGTGGCGGCCATGTTGCCGGCGAGCGAGAGGCCGATCGGCATGGCGGGGGCAAAGGGCCCGGGTTCGCCGGTGTAGAAGCGGACCAGCACGTCGGCGAAGATGGCGGCGTTGAGGCTGCTCTTGGTGGTGCTGACGGAGAGCACGCGCGATTCGTTCCTGCCCTGGAAGCCGAAGAGCATGGCGAGCGCCAGGGCGTCGTCAATGGTGTTGCCGAGGTCGGCATCGAAGACGATGCCCACGGGCGGTTTTCCCGGCGATTGAAACTGCATAGGCGTTTCCTAGACTCGCGGCCTCCAGAACGGTTCGCCGCTACCCTGCCGCCTGGAGGAACAGGGCGGCGGTCTGCTGGTTGCGGGCCTCGCCGATTCCCTGGCGATGGCATTGGGCGGCGGCGGCGTCCCACTGGCCGGCATTGACGGCGACCAGCATGTTGTGGAATTTCATCAAGCCGCCGATGCCGAGGTTGAAGGCCATATCGAAGAGCGCTTCCTGGGCGGGTTCGGGATACGTGTTCCACTTGGGAAGCGCGGCGGCGAGCGATGTTTCGAAGCTGGTGACATCGGCCGCGATCAGCGCGTCGATATCGGAAGCCGCCATACGGCACTCGGTGAGGGGGGCGTAGGCTGTGGCGACGAGGCCTTTCTGGGCGGCGGCGACGCTGGCGTAGTCGGTCTGGATTTCGGCGGTGGTGGCGGGGCGGCCATCGATGGACCACCTCAGCGTGAGCGCGAGGGCGGGAGTCTCGATGGCATGACCGACGCCGATGGTGACTTTGCCGCCGGTGCAGAGGTACATGTAGGGCTCGCAGCCTTCAAAACTCCCGAGGCGGGGGATGACGAGTGAGGGATCCATAAGTGTTGACCAACTTATCACAGATGGGGCGGGGAGGGGGGCGCGTCCGGGGGCCGCCGCCTCAGCGCAGGATCGTGAAAGCGCGGCGACGGTTGGGGCCGAAACGGAAAATGGCGAAGTCGGCGTCTAGCGATGCCGCGCGCTCGATTCCCAGGCGGCGCATCACGGCGAAGCTGGTGCGGTCCACGATGGAAAAATCCTGGTCGCGCCAGGAGATGCCCATTTGCCACGCCGCTTCCAGGTCTGCCGCACCCACGGGCTCAATGGTGGCCACGCCGTCGCGAATGGCTTCCCAGAAATGCTCCGCGGCCTGCCGCCGGATCCGGTACCGGAGCAATGTCCAGGTTTCGACCAGCACATGGTCGGAGGTGACCAGGGGCTCGCCCGCCGCGAGGATAGCCTTCGCGCGAGCGTTGCTCGAATCCGAGGAGTCCGCCGCCGCGTACCAAACCGAAGTATCGACGAATAGGCTCATCACGGTGAGTTACCGGCGGCGGCGGCGCGCACCGGTGGCACCGAAGGCTTCGGCGATCATCGCGTCCTTGTCCCTTGCGATATCGCTCCGGCGTGACTCGCCGAGATCGAATACGAGGGCCGGATCCGCCTTCGCAGGCGAGTTGCCAAGATCGCGCACGACGAGCCGGCGTACGTATTCGGCAAAGGAGACGCCCAAATCTCCGGCGCGCTGGCGGGCACGGCGTTGCACCTCGGGCTGCAGAGTGATCTGCGTTCTTGCCATCATGACATCACCATCATACCATCGGCAGGCAGGTTCGCGGCGCGGCGAAAGACTGGCGCCAATGTCGGCAAGAACCTGACTACGGGAAGCGGCACGTGAGGCCGGCGTGGTAATCTTCGAATAATCGGATCGGCAAATATGGAATCGCTTGAGCCGCCGGTTGCGGTCGCTCCCCCGCCAGCCGCCCCAGCCGGGATTTTTCCGGCGCACCTGCTGTTTCTGATCTCTCTCGTACTGGCGGTCATCCTGGGAACCGCGGCTCAGTTTTGGCTCCTCTGGCCAGGCATGATCTTGACGGAGGTGTTCCTTCTCCTGCTCCCCGCGCTGCTTTTTGCCGTGCTCACGGGCTTGCCGATAGAGGCGCTGCGGCTGAAATGGGTGGGCGCGGGCGCCTGCTGGATGGGCCTCGCGATCGGTGCGGGCATGCTGCCGCTGGCGCTCGGCGCGGATCTGCTGGGCGAACGGATTCTCGGGTACAGTTGGTCGCTGCCGGACGAGTTCGGGACCAAGGGGCCGGC
>JADGNT010000228.1 GCA_017883345.1 Candidatus Solibacter sp.
GACAAGACTGGCATGGATTTCCGGCGCATTTTGCCGGAAATTCGCTGCCAGTCCTGTCTGTCCCCGGGTTCGGAGCCCACTCCCCGCGGTGGTTTTTCGTCCCCGGTTTGCCCCGAACCCACCCACGTGAATCCCGCCCCGCCGGTGGTAGCAGCCCCGCCGCGATATACTGTAATTTCGGACTCTAACTCACCTATACGCCCATGGCTGAAATGAGCGTCATCTGGCTTCGCGTGGCCGCCGCGTTTTATTCGCTCGGTCTGCTGCATGCCATTCTCACCCTGGTTCGCCGCCGCGAGCACCTGTTTCGCGTCGCCCTGACCGCCTTCACCCTGGGCACCGTATTCCACTTCGTCTCCATCGTCGAAGAGGGCATCGTCAACCATCGCTGCCCCATCGCCAACTTCTACGAGACCCTGTCAATGTGCGCTTTCCTGGTGGCGGTGGTCTACCTCGGGGTGCAGTTGCGCTACCGCGTGGAGAGCCTGAGCGTGTTCATCTTCCCGCTGGTCTTCGTGATGGCGCTGGTGGCCACCCTGGGCAATCCGGTGAGCGCCTGGAGCAGCCCCATCGTGCGCACCACCTGGCTCACCGTGCATATCGTGCTGGTGCTGCTGGGGTATGCGGCGCTGCTGTTTACCGCGGTGGCCTCCCTGCTCTACCTCTTCCAGGAGCGCGAGCTGAAATCCAAGAAGCCCAGTAAATTCTACTACCGGCTGCCCCCGCTGGGTACGCTCGACGAGTTGGTGTCCAAGTTCATGGCCGTGGGGTTCGTGCTGATTACCCTGGCGGTCATTGCGGGCAGCACCTGGGCTTTCATCGAATTGAAGGCCGATTGGATCCGCCAGCCGAAGATTGCGATTTCGTTCTTCACCTGGGGAACCTACCTCGCCATGGTGTGCCTGCGGATCACCGCGGGGTGGCGCGGACGCAAGGCGGCCATCATGACCCTGACCGTGGTCGGCTTTTCCGCCGTGACATGGGCCGCCCATGCCCGGCTGGGAAGCCTCCTGCTGAAACCATGAAGCTGCTGATCACAGGAGTGAGCCACAAAACGGCGCCCGTCGAGGTGCGGGAGTGCCTGGCCTTCCGCGAGGAGACGCTGCCAACCGCCCTGGCCGATTTGAAATCGCGCGAGGGCGTCAGCGAAGCCGTCATCCTCTCCACCTGCAACCGCGTGGAAATCACCCTGACTACCGAGGACGCGGCGGACCCGCGGGCCATCGTCGATAGTTTCCTGGCCGATCACAAGGCCATGAGTGCGGAAAACATCGGGCCGCACCTCTACCGGCACGAAGGCCGCGACGCCATTCACCATCTCTTCCGCGTGGCCGCCAGCCTGGATTCCATGGTGGTCGGCGAACCGCAGATTCTGGGACAACTCAAGGCCGCCTACGCCGCGGCCAAGAGTTGCGGAGCGCTGTGCGGCTGGCTGGACGGTCTGCTGAGCCGCTCCTTCAGCGTGGCCAAACGGGTGCGCTCCGAGACCGGCATCGGCCACATGGCGGTTTCCGTCAGCTACGCCGCGGTGGAACTGGCGCGCAAGATTTTCGGCTCGCTCCACAACCGCACCGTGATGATCGTGGGCGCCGGAAAAATGAGCGAACTGGCGGCGCGCCACCTGCGCCGCTCCGGCTGCTCCCACGTCTTCGTCACCAATCGCACCCACCAGCGCGCTGTGGACATGGCGAAGCTCTTCCAGGGCACGCCCGTGGAGTACACCCGCTTCACCGCCATGCTGCCCGAGGTGGATATCCTGATCGCCAGTTCCGGCGCGCCGCACTACATCCTCCACAAGGACGAGATGCAGCGTGTCATCTCCGCCCGCCGCAACAAGCCGATGTTCCTCATCGATATCGCCGTGCCGCGCAATATCGAGCCATCCATCAACGACCTGGACAACGTCTTCCTCTACGATATCGACGACCTCCAGGAAGTGGTCAACTCCAACCTGCGGGAGCGCATGAAAGAGGCCGACCACGCCGAGACGCTGGTCGCCGAGGAAGTCGAGCGCACCATGGCGCGCCTCAAGGTGGCGGAGGTCACGCCGATCATTGTCAGCCTCCAGGAGCAGCTCGAACAGATTCGCTCGGGCGAGATCGAAAAGCAGCGGCGCCGCCTGGGACCGCTCACCGCGCAGCAGGAAGAGGCGCTGGAAGCCTTGACCCACGGCATCATCAACAAAATCGCCCACGGGCCCATCTCGGAACTGCGCTCGCACGCCGGCAAGCCCGAGGGAGCGCACGTCATCGCCACCATACGAAAGGCGTTCCACTTACAGGATTGATTCATGCTCGTCATCGCATCGCGTGGTTCGCAGCTCGCTTTGTGGCAGGCCCGTTGGGTCGCCGCGCAACTCTCCGCCGCTGGCCACGAGTGCCGCATCGAAATCATCAAGACCACCGGCGATAAGATCGCCGATGTCCCCTTGGCCAAGGTTGGAACCAAGGGCCTCTTCACCAAGGAAATCGAGGAGGCGCTGCTCGACGGGCGCGCCGACCTGGCCGTACACAGTCTGAAAGATCTGCCCACCGAGCTGCCGGAAGGCCTCGTGCTGGCAGCGGTTCCTGAGCGCGAAGACCCGCGTGACGCCGTGGTAGGCAAAAAGCTGGCGGACCTGCCGCCCGGCGCAAAAGTCGGCACAAGTTCGCTTCGCCGCGCCGCGCAACTACTCAAACTGCGGCCGGATCTCCAGGTGGAATCGATACGCGGCAATCTGGACACGCGCCTGCGCAAGCTGGATGAAGGGCAGTACGACGCCATTCTGCTGGCGGCGGCCGGCCTGAAGCGGCTCGGCTGGGGCGATCGGATCGCCGAGATTCTGGAGCCCGAACAGATGTGTCCCGCGGTGGGGCAAGGCGCGCTGGCGATTGAAACGCGCGCCGGTTTCGAAGCGGTCGCGATGCTCGATCACGCCGCTACGCATACCGCCGTGATGGCCGAGCGCGGCGTGCTCAGGGCGCTCGGCGGCGGCTGCCAGGTGCCCATCGGCGCCTACGCCACGGTTTTCAACGGGCGCGTGCGCCTGCTCGCCATCGTCGCCGCTCCGGACGGCAGCCAACTGGTGGGCGCGCAAGCCGGAGGCGCGGCGGCTGAAGCGGCGGAAATCGGCGCCCGCCTGGCAGCCTATTTGCTCCAACGCGGCGCCCGCCAGATCTTAGAGGCGGTCTACTCATGATGCCCCGTAGCGTAGCCTTCCAGGCTGCCATGCCCCCATTCCTGGGGGCACGCTTTCTAGTATTACTGTGTTACAAACTCCCGGCGATCTGTGGCGCAGGCACTCGTGCCTGCCGGGTCGAGACTCATATCGACCCACCTTCATGCGCCGACCGACCCAGGCGCCGGCATGAGTGCCGGCGCGGCAGCCTGAGAGTCTGCGCCACGATCGCTTCTCTGCGTCTCTGCGTTGCACCCACACCTTCCGTCGGAGCCCCATGCCTCTGAAGGTCTACCTTGTCGGCGCCGGCCCCGGAGATCCGGATCTCATCACCGTCAAGGGCCGCCGCATCCTTCAGCAGGCCGACACCGTCCTCTACGACCATCTGGCCAACGTGGCCCTCCTCTCTCTCGCCCCACCCCACGCCGAGCGCCTCTACGTCGGCAAAAAAAAATCTTCTCACCAGTTTTCCCAGGACGAAATCTCCGCCCTGCTCATCGAGCGCGCGCGCCGCGGCCTGACCGTGGTGCGCCTCAAGGGCGGCGACCCCTTCATCTTCGGCCGCGGCGGCGAAGAAGCCGAGGCGCTGGCCGATGCCGGCATCCCGTTTGAGATCGTGCCCGGCGTGACTACGCCCCTCGGGATTGCCGCCTACACCGGCGTGCCGCTCACCCATCGCGAACACACCTCCGCCGTCACCTTCGTCACCGGACACGCCGTCCAGGCCATCGATTGGGCCAAAGTCGGCCACGCCGAGACGTTGGTGATCTTCATGGGACTCACCACGTTTCCCGACATCGCCCGCCAACTGATGGCGCACGGGCGCTCGCCCGACACTCCCGCCATGGCCGTCCGCTGGGCCACCCGGCCCGACCAGCAGACCATCGTTGGCACGCTGGCTGGGCTGCCCGCCATGCTCGCCGGAATGAAGCCGCCGGCCACCATCATCGTCGGCGAAGTGGTCCGCCTGCGCGCCAAGCTCGACTGGTTCGAGCGCCTGCCCCTGTTCGGCAAACGCATCGTGGTGACGCGCGCCCCCGAGCAGGCCGGCGCGCTCGCCTCGCGCCTTGGCGCGCTCGGCGCCGGCGTCGTCGAGCTGCCCACCATCGAGATCCGCCCGCCCGCCGACTGCGCGCCGCTCGACCGCGCCATCGCCCAACTGGACACCTACGACTGGCTGATCTTCACCAGCGCCAACGGCGTGCGCTTCTTCCTCGACCGCCTCGATGCCGGGGAGCATGACCTGCGCAAGCTGCGCGCCAAAGTCTGCGCCATCGGACCGGCTACGCGGGCCGCCGTGGAGGCGTTGCACGTGAAGTGTGACCTGATGGGCCGGGAGTACGTCGCCGAGGGGCTCCTAGAAGCCTTCGCCGCGCACGACCTGGCCGGCAAGCGCGTCCTGCTTCCACGCGCCGCCGTGGCCCGCGACCTGGTGCCCGCCGAACTCGCCCGCCGCGGCGCGCGCGTGGACGTGGTGGAAGCATATCGCACCGTGGCGCCGGAGCATCTGGCGGAGCAGGCGCGCGAGGTCCTGGCGCGCCGCCCCGATTGCCTCACCTTCACCAGTTCCTCCACCGTGCGCAATCTGGTCGCTTCCGCCGGAGCCGACGCGCTGCGCGGCATTCCGGTGGCCTCCATCGGGCCCATCACCACGCAGACCGCGCGCCAGCTTGGGGTCGAGGTCGCCACCCAGGCCAAGGTCTTCACCGTCGAGGGTCTTGTCGCCGCCGTCCTCGGGCTGTACACTGAAATGACTCCCCCGTCAGAATAATGAGATCGCACATCATCGGTGTTGCGGGTCCGTCCAGCTCGGGGAAATCCGAATTGGCAAAGCAGCTCGTACAAAGACTGCCTGGGACCTCGATTGTTTCTCTCGATTCCTACTATCGCGGCATGGAGGAGATTCCACTCGAAGAGCGGAAAAAGGTCAACTTCGACCACCCCGATTCTCTCGACTGGGAGCTGTTGCACGAGCACCTGCTGGCCATCGCCAGAGGCCGCGCCTTCGATGAGCCCGTCTACTCGTTCGCCGATTACGCGCGCACGGCCGAAACGCGGCGCATCGAGCCCACCGGGTTCCTGATTGTCGAGGGCCTGTTCGTGCTCTACTGGCCGGAACTCCGCGCCATGCTGGATACCAAGGTGTACGTGCAGACCGATCCCGGCGTCTGCTATCACCGCCGCCTGACGCGCGACGTGGCCGAGCGCGGACGCTCGCCCCAGAGTGTCCGCGAGCAGTACGAACGCACCGTGCGCCCCAGCGCGGAATGGTTCGTCTACCCGACGGAAAAGTACGCCGGCGTGGTGGTCTCTGGCGAAGCGCCGTTCGAACGCTCCACCAGCGCCGTTATGGCCGCGCTCGATCGAGCGAAGGCCGCGCACGCAGGATAGGGTAATCGGCTAAAATCCGTGTTGCCGTGAATGATTAGTCATCCAACGCGCCGTATCGAAAGTACCGCGGCCGGCCACCCCAGCCCGCCCCGGAAGCTTTCACTGCCGCGGTGCTTCCGATACGGTCCTAGGCGTTTAAGTCCCCTTCCACGTCAATTGGCAGTCTCATGCCCAACGCGGATGGTAGAGCGCTCGGGACCCGCATCACTTCCAGGTCGCGCACCCGAGCGCCACGGGTGCTTAACCGTTTTCGGGAAAGCGGGCCATGAATACGCCGCAACCTGGCAGGATGCGCCCCATTTTCGTCGTGTGCCCGAAAACGCGTAAGCACGCAGATCTTACTGAATCGCGGGCAAACTCAGGCCGGACTTCGCCAGCGCGCGTTGCATGAGGGCGACGGCATGGATTTCGGGAACGCCGCGCGCAATCGAGATCTCCGAAACCAGCATGTGGCGCGCCCGGTCCAGCATCTTCTTTTCGCGGAAGGACAGCGGCTTATCGATGTGCAGGCGCAGCAGGCCCTTGAAAACCTCGGCGGCTTTCAGCAGGTCCCCGCTCTGCATTTTGTCGCTATTCTCCTTGAAGCGGACCTTCCAATCGGGGTGGAATGGACACCAGCCGATCGCCAGGTACGAGAGAATTCGCGAGATCTCCCGGTCCTTGGTTACCCTCCGCAGCCCGATGTTGGCGGCGTTGGACAGTGGCACCAGCACCGTCATGCTACAGCCAAATCGCAGCAGGTAGAATCTCTCGAAAGCGGTGCCAAACGAACGGGTGCTGATATTCTCGATGGTCCCAACGCCTTGGTTGGGATACACTACCTTGTCGCCAATTTGAAAGGTCATACGGGGTCCCCCACAAACCACCGCTACCGAGTGCTGTTTTGGAATTGGTGTAACGACCCTAAATACTACACTCGTCAGCGCTTCCTGTCAAGTGCGAGTGTTTAAATAACCGTCAATTTTCGGACAATACTGGCCAGTTTTACAACATTAGCGGTCAGAATCGAAAGACAGTGAGGGAATTAGGGACAACTAAGGTCAGATGCCGAGCGGGCAAAATACACCCGGCACACGTGTACTACGTGGGGAGTCTTTGTAGTGCTTTTAGTCGCTCGCGCCGACCTCGCTTTCGTCTTCGACCGACAAACCGCGCTCCGCCAAAAGCAGGCGCCGCAAACTGCGCAGATCGTTCAAGATGCGCCGGCTGCTGGTGATATGAAGGTTGAGCTTGGCGAGGTTGTAGGAAACCAGGAGGAGAGCTTCTTTACGGCGGTCCGCACGATCCTGCTCGGCCGCGGCGATTTCTTCTTCGACGTCGCGCCGGGCTTCATTCACTGCTTCGGCGAGCATTCGAACGTATTCGTGCGATCCCTCGATACTGTCAAACGGCGTTTCGGCTTTGTGGCTCACAATCCGCCTTCCCGACCGCCTGCCCTTGCCGGTGGCCCTGCTAAGATTAAGTGTTATTCATTGTCGCACAAAATAAACCCGGCGGAAATAGCTAATCTGGACCTTCGGAGACCGCGAACCGTGGCGGAAAATGGAACATACATTAAAAGCCGTCCTGGTGGATGACGAGGAACTGGCCCGAGGGTATCTGCGCGAATTGCTGGCCTCGCACCCTGAAATCATGGTGGTCGCCGAATGCGCCAACGGGTTCGAGGCGGTGAAAGCCATCGCCGAAACCAGCCCCGACCTGCTCTTTCTGGACGTCCAAATGCCCAAGCTGGATGGCTTCGAAGTGCTGGAACTGATCGAGCCCTCGCAGGCGCCGGTGGTCATCTTCGTCACGGCATACGACCGGTATGCGATGCGCGCCTTCGACGCCCACGCCGTGGACTACCTGCTGAAGCCTTTCAGCGCACAACGTTTCGAGCGCGCGCTGGAGCGGGCGCGTGCCCGTCTGGGAGAACGCCGCACGCTGCCCGAAATCGCGCCCGAGGCCCGGCCCACTGGCG
>JADGNT010000229.1 GCA_017883345.1 Candidatus Solibacter sp.
GACAACTTATCGTCGAAAGTGGGTGGCTGGCCCTTGCGGGTGGGAAGAAACTGGCCCTCCAGGTGCCGTATGCGCAGCACCAGGACGCGGTCGAGGCGGAGGTTCACATTGACCATCTCCACCTGCGTCACAGTCCCTGCAGGCTCATGGATCTCCGGTGGTTGGGCCACGGCCTGCTCCGGTTGTGGCGAAGCGGGCTTTGCGTTGTTGTTGCCGGAGCGGCAAGACACCAAGACAAGCGAAGCTGCGCACAGCAGCACGTGGGACAAGACTCGCAACTGCTGCCATACTACGCCGAAACCAAGTCTCAGTCTGTTCGAAACCGCTCATAGGCGCCCAGCGACCTGTTAGTGTATGGATGAAACGGCCGCTCACCATGCCGCGCATCTCCATCCCCGACGATTCACCGCCAGTGCTCGCCACCAGCGCCGTCTTCCCAGTTCTACGCGCCCGCGCCCAACTCGACTATTACGACACCCTGCCCTGCACCGAAGACGTACTGACGGAACGCATCGGCGCGGCCGAAGTGGTGCTCAACATCCGCGCGTCCTCGCGTTTCACGGCGCGAGTTTTCGCCGCCTGTCCCAAGTTGCGCCTGCTCTCCGTCTGGGGCACCGGCACCGACCACGTCGATCTGGCCAGCGCCGCGCGCCACGGCGTCACCGTCGCCCACACGCCCGGAGTCAGCGCCCGCTCTATCGCCGAGCACGCGCTGGCCCTGCTGTTCGCCGTGGCGCGCCGCATTCCGGAGATGGACGCGGCGACGCGCCTCGGCACGTGGCCCCGCGGCCGCGGGATCGAACTGTACGGCAAGACCTGCGGCGTCGTCGGTTACGGCGCCATCGGCCGCCACTTCGCGCGCCTGGCGGCGGCGCTCGGCATGCGCGTCATCGTCTGGACGATGCACCCGGCGCGCTATCCGGGCGTGGATTTCGTCGAGCTCGACGAAATCTTTGCCACCAGCGACGTGGTGAGCCTGCATGTGCGGCTCTCCCCGCGGACGGAAGGCTTCGTCAACGCCGCGCAATTCGCGCGCATGAAGCCCGGCGCGATCCTGATCAACACCGCCCGCGGCGCGATCGTCCATGAGGAGGCGCTGTTGGATGCGCTCTCCACCGGCCGCATCTCTGGCGCCGGCCTCGACGTCTTCGCCACCGAGCCCCTGCCGCGGCACCATCCGCTCACCCTGTTGGGCAACGTGGTGCTGACGCCTCACTGCGCCGGAATCACCCCCGAAGCGCTGGAAGCGGGCCTGCGGATGGCGGTGGACAACATCTGGAACTTCCTGGACGGGCGGCCGATAAATGTAATCGCTCCCTGACGGTCGCGGCTCTGATCGGAGCCGCGACCGGGGTACCCTTTGGGTCGGGAGCGGTTGTTTGATGCAACTTATGCCACAGCCTTTATTTCAACATCGCGTCGACATCCGACGCCGTGAACGCCTTCATGTCCAACTTGGCATGCAGGCGGTCGATGCCGCCGGGGCCCGCGCCGATCGGCGTATTGGTGAACTGCCCGCCGTTCCTGCCCACCAGTTGGATGACCCACTTGCCTTCCTGGGGCCACTGTTGGGCGAGCGCGTAGGCGCCCGGCTCGCCGAGCGCTTTGAGTTCCAGCGGAATGGTACGCCGCTCGCCGTTGACCACGCCGACGGCCGTGGCCGTCACCTTGGCCGACGCCGGATCGTGGCAGCCCACCGCCTTGATGGTAACCACGGCGCCCATCTTGCCGGCCGCCGGGTTGGCTTCCGGATTCCCCAGTTGCAGCCAGAAGCCGCCTGCAAACATCTGGCCCGCACAGGCCAGCATCAGAGTCACGATTGTCTTGCGCATCGATTGGTCCCTCCTTCAGGTTCAATCTGACGGAAAGACGCCGCATGGGGCCGGAGTGTTAACCGCCTAATCCAGCTTGTACATCACCATGCCGGAAAGCAGCTTGGGGTAGAAGTCGGTGGATTTCTGCGGCATCACGCCGCCGCTGAAGCTGGTATCGGCCACCTGCCGCACGCTGGTGGGTTTGAGCAGGAAGGCGATTTGCGCCGCGCCCTTGCGCACCTCTTCCACCGCCAGATCGATGCCGCGGATGTAGCGCAGGTGCTTTTCGTCGCGCACCGCTTCCTCGCCGATGCCGAGCGCCTTGCCGAGCAACCCCTCGTGCAGAATGCGCACATCCAGAGCGCCGAGTACATTCAGAGCGCCGTGCGGCGCGGTGCGGTCCTCCAACTGGTAGAGCTTGTCGCCGATGGCGGCGCCGATGATGCTGCGGTCGCCGCTGGCCGCCCAGGCAGCCTTGAGGTAGTCGAGTGACGCGATCTCCCGCACCTCGAAATCGCGGCTCGCGGCGGCCAGGAATCCGGCGGTATCGACGCCGCTCACCAGGCGGTGCGTGGCCAGGATCTTCAAGCCCGCCGAGTGCATGTTGACGAAGGCCATGATCATGCGGCTGGCGCCGGGCAGGTGCGGATGGTCGCGCTGGAAGGCCATGGCGGTCTCGTAGCGGTGGTGGCCGTCGGCGATCAGCAGCTTTTTATCGGCCATCAGTTGCTGGATTTGCGCTCCGGCGCCGACCTTCCACATGCGGTGGATGGCGCCGTACTCGTCGGTGACTTCGGCGATGGGCGGCGCCGCCGCGGCCTCGTCGAGCAGCGCGTCGATGGCGCCCGACGGATCGGGATACAGCATGAAAATGGGTTCGAAATGGGTTCGAGTGTGCTTGAGCAGTTCCATGCGGTCCTTCTTGGGACCGGAGAGCGTCTGCTCGTGGCGGAAGACGATGCCCGCTGCGTACTCTTCCACCTGGCCGAGGGCGATGAAGCCCTTGCGGACCAGGCGCTCGCCGGTATCGGGCACGACGAATTCCTGGAAGTAGGCGAACATGCCGGGAGCGGCGTCGCGCGCCCAGACGCCGCTAGAGATCCACTCCTGCATGGTGCGGGTGGCGCGGGTGTAGACGTTCTCGCTTTCGTTGTCGCCGGGCTTGCGCGGGCCCAGGATGACGCGCACCAGATTGTACGGGCTCGCCTCAAGGTAATGGCGCTGCATGGCCGGCGAGATCTTGTCGTAGGGCTGGGTGACCAGGTTCTGGAGCGGTCCCGCCTGCGAAGTATAGCGGTAGGGTTGAAAAGGGAATATGTTAGCCAAGAACCATTATAAATGGTAGGGTGGACCCCCTGGTCCGCGCGGGTCCCCCTGGACCCGCTTCTCGCCGCCCTTACCTGTTCTGCCCCACCGCCGGGACCGCCGGGATCATGTCCGGTTCGCGCGTCACGATGCCGTTCTTGGCCTCGCCGATATCCACGTTCTGGACCTCGAGCATCTTGCCGAGGACGTTGTCGAGCGCGTTGCGGGCCTTGACGTACTGGCTGCGCAAATCCACCTCTGTCAGCTCGCGGGCTGTGGTGTCGCGCTGCACCTGGATCACATTGAGGATGCTCGACGTGCCCAACTCGTATTTGCGCCTCTCGCCGGCCAGCACCTGCTCCTCGAGTTTGCGGGCCTGCACGGCGGTTTCGTAAGCGGCGCGCGACTGCTTGAGCACGATCTGCGCGTTGATCACGTTCAGCTTGATGCTGTTCTGCAACTGCTTGTCCTGAATCTGCGACTGGCGGTAGTTGAGCTCGTCGGTGATCAAGTCGGCTTGGTTGGCGCGATTGCGGATCGGGATGTTGAGCTGGAAACCGGCGCTGTAGTTGGGGAATTTACGGGTAAACAACTGGCTTAAGAATGATCCGTAACCACCGAGAAAAAAGCCATTTACATCGGCGGCTGTGCGCTGCCGGAAGCCCACGACCTGGCCGCCCGAAGTGATGGGGACCGGCAAGTCGTTCACGCTGCCGATGAGGCCGGTATTGGAGAGGTTGGCGAACACGCTGAGCGAGGGCAGCAGGTTGTTCTTGGTGCCCAGCATGCTGATGCGTGTATCCTCCAGCCCGATCTGGCTCTGTTCGATTTCGGTGCGCTTCTGGAAGGCCTCGCCGACCATATCCTGGATCGGCTGGATGGCATCCTGCGGGGGCACATCGAAGTGATCGGTGGGGCTGATCCGCGCGCTGGCCACCGCCGGGTTGTTGAACCCGGTGCGGGTGAGCACGCTCTTGAGGATCAGTTCCTGCTGCAATACCTGGGTTTCCGCGGTCACTACATCCTGCTGGCTGCTCTTCATTTCGGCTTCGGCCTGGATGATGTCGATCTCGGCCAGCGCGCCCAGTTCGGCGCGGCGCTTGTTGTCGGTATAGAGTTGCGTGTTGAGGTCCAGCGTCTGCTGCTTTACCTTCAGGCTGTCGTTGAACGACACCAGGTCCCAATACAGGCCGACGACGTTATTCACCGTGGCGATGACCTGCTGTTTGAAAGTGAGGTCGGAGATGTGCAACTGGTTCTTGGCAATACGGATGGCGCGGTTGTTCACCTTTACGCCGAAGCCATTGAGCAGGTTCTGGGTAATCGAAAAACTCAAGGAGCCCGAGTCCACCGGGTTGAAATCGTTCGTGGGTGCGTTCTGCCTGTAACCGAGCACGTTGCCCATGCCGAGCGAGACGCTCGTGCCGGTGAGGAAACCCTGCTGGATGCCGAAGTTCGTGCTCTTTTGCGAGGTGACCAGGAAGTTGGTCCCGGTGACGAAGGAGTTGGTCTGTGGCGACGTCTGGTGCGAGAACTGTGCGTTGACGAAGACCGTGGGGTCCAGGTTGGGGATTGCGGAGCCGGCCAACTGGACGTTGAGGCCGCTCAGCACGCCGCTCGTACCGCTGCTGGACCCGCCGCCGGAAGGGCCCAGCGAGTTGACGGCCCCCAGCACGCCGAGGGAGGCCGACGACGGTCCGGTGGAGATGCTGTTGCTGACGTTGCGCAGCAACTGCCCGGCGCTGGCACGCTGTAGATTGGACTGCTGGAGCTTGGGATTGAGTCGCGCCACCTCGATATCCAGGTTGTTCTCCAGGGCCAGCGCGATGGCATCGCGCAACGACAGATAGATGCGGCCGGCGCGTATCAGGCGCTCGATCCGGGGAGAATCCTCAAAGCTGATGGCGGCCACCGTGGTCGGCTGGTAGTTCCTGGTAAGGCTGTAAAAGAACCCCCGATAGGAACTGCCCTTGATTTCCGGCGTCTGGGCAAACACGGGAAGCGCCATCGTAAAGCAAAGAATGACCGAGAGAATCGACTTAAATCGCGACATAAAGTGAATAGGACCTCAAGCCACTATTATGGCCCGTCTTGTACCCCTATACGTAAGAGAGGACGCGCGAGTTCGCCAATTCTTAACGGGGGAAACCGGCGCGGCGGTAGAGTAGTCTACAGACATATGCGGACGCTCCTGCTGGCACTCGCGATTCTGGCCTGCGCGGCCTGGGCGGCAAACCTCAAGTTGTACATGAAGGATGGCAGCTATCACATTGTCCGCGAATACCAGGTGCAGCCCGACCGTGTGCATTTTTACAGCGTGGAGCGGAGCGGCTGGGAGGATGTTCCGCTGGATCTGGTGGACCTGAAACGCACCGAAAGCGAGGCCGCCGAGCGCCAGGCCAAGCTGGAGGAAGACACCAAAGTCATGGCCCAGGAGGAAAAGGCGGAGCGGGATCTGGAAAAGGAGAAGACGCGCATCCCGCAGGACCCCGGCGCCTACTGGCTGCTGGGCAACGAAGTACAGGTGATGAAACTGGCCGAATCCACGGTCCACACCAATAAGGGCCGGGCGATTTTGAAGAAACTCTCCCCGATTCCGGTGATCACCGGAAAGGCGACGCTGGAGATCGGGGGGGCGCATTCGCTGAACGTTTTCGCCAACCCGGAGCAGGAGTTCTACCTGCAGCTCTCCGAACAGGAACGCTTCGGCATCGCCAAACTGACCACCAAGGGCGCGGTGCGCATCGTGGAAAACGTGACCACGCTACCGGTGGTAAACGAGATCGTCGAGGAGCCGACGCTGGTGGAGATCCTGAAGAAGGAAGTGGATGGCGGGCTCTACAAGATCTGGCCCAAGGAAAAGCTGGAGCCCGGCGAGTATGCGGTGGTGGAGTACACCGAAAACAAACTGAACATCCAGGTTTGGGATTTCGCCATCAAGGCGAAGTGAAGGCGAGTACGCTCTTGGAGTATGATCGAGGAGAGCACGTATGGAAATCGACCGCAACGCCACCGCGACAAAAGGCGACCTGCAAGATCTGAAAGACGAGATCCTTACCACGACCAAGGGCGACCTGCAAGGTCTAAGAGACGAGCTGAAGGGCGACATCCAGGGCCTTAGAGACGAGCTCCTTGAGGCATTCAGGGACAGCCAAACCGAGATGCTCAGAGCATTCTATAGTTTTGCTCAATCCGCTGACGTCAAGTTCAAGGAAACGGAACTGGACGACATCATGCTCCGCCAGCGCCTCACCGCCGTGGAATCTCGCCTCACGGAAGTCGAAAAGCGGCTCCATCTGCCGCCGGCAGCCTAATCCTTGCCCGGCCCCGATTGTAGTATCGTGTCTCATGAGGTCAGAGGGATGAGCTTCACCAGACGGCAATTGGGGGGACTGGCGTTGGGAGCGCTGGCGGCGCGGGCGCAGCAGGGCGAGCGCAAAATCGGGTACGCCATGGTGGGGCTAGGGCGCATCTCGATGCAGCATCTGGCGCCTGGTTTGAAGGCGTCGAAGACGGCGCGAGTGACGGCGCTGGTCAGCGGGCACCGCGAAAAAGCCGAGAAGATGGCGGCGGAGTACGGCATCCCGGCGAAGAACATCTACAGTTACCAGAACTACGACGCGATCGCGGAGAACAAGGATATCGACGCGGTGTACGTGGCGCTGCCCAACAGCATGCACGCCGAGTACACCATCCGAGCGGCGAAGGCGGGCAAGCATGTGCTGTGCGAGAAGCCGATGGCGACCACGGTGGCCGATGCGCAGGCCATGATCGACGCCTGCCGGCAGGCGAATCGCCAGCTCATGATCGCCTACCGCTGCCAGTTCGAGCCGACCACGTTGCGCGCCAGGGAGCTGGTGAGGAGTGGCAAGTTGGGCAAGATTCAGGCCATCGAGAGCGCCAACGGGTTCAACATCCGCGCCGGCGAATGGCGGCTGAATATGAAGCTGGCGGGCGGCGGTCCGCTGATGGACATGGGGATATATTCGCTGAATGCGTGCCGCTTTCTGACCGGCGAGGAGCCCGCGAATATCCAGGCGAGCTGGAGCGTGGTGGATCAAGACGGCCGCTTCAACGAGGTGGAAGAGAATCTGGCGTGGACCATGAAGTTCCCCTCGGGCACGGTGGCAAGCTGCAATACCACCTACGGCGCGGATATGCCGGGGTTCTATCGGGTACACGGGTCGAAGGGCATAATGCACGTGGAGCCGGCGTTCGGGTACGAGGGGCTGCGGCTGATGGCGCGGGTTCAAGGGGAGCCGGCGATCGACGAGCCGAACCTGCAGAAGGACCCGCTGCAGTTCACGCGCGAGGCGGATCATCTGGCGGAGTCCATCCTGCGCGGGGGTGAGCTGCGGGCTTCCGGCGAGGAGGGG
>JADGNT010000001.1 GCA_017883345.1 Candidatus Solibacter sp.
CGCTGGTTTAGGCGACTCAGGTCGGCTTGCTGACCCACCTGGTGCGCGTTGATGGAGGCCTTGACGGTTTGCAGCGAGCCCTCCGACACACCCACTTGTATCCGGTTCTTCTCGCCGTCGATGGCCGAAAGCACCTCGGCTTTGCTGGCGTCGAGCTTCGAGCGTTCCAGATCGTACTCGCCCGACATCTTGTTCATGGAGTCGGCTTCGTTGTCGATCGTCTGCGAGGCCTTGGTCTGCTCGATATCGCCATCGGCTGCGCGCACGACGGCGGTCTGCGTGATAACGTTTTGGTCCTGCTGCGAGCCGTCGAACTCCACGACAACTTCGCCCTTCTTGACAAGGCGGCCGGAGTCGGCCAGGTGCACGATCCGCAATCCCGGCACCTGCGGCGCTTTCAGGATGATGGAACGGGTACTCTTGATGTCGCCGCGCGTGCGCACGCTGATGATGAACTCCCCGCGCCGTACCCGGGCCACGGGTACTTCGACTTCCGTGGTCCCGGTGTATCTGTACGCCGCGACAACGCCGCCGCCGCACAACGCCAGACCTACCGCCCAGGTGATGATCTTCACTCTGCGCGGGTTCGATTTGCCCAGCCGCTGGCTGGGTCTTTGATCCTTCGATGCCATTTTTGGTTTCCCGTTAAACGCGCGACTACGTGGGACACGACATGGGACACTACATGGGACGCTGCAGCGCGACTACGTCCCCTTTTTGAAGTCCGGAGCGGACCGCCACCATGGTGAAACTGGGCAGGCCGAGCTCCACCTTTTTCTTGATCCAGCCTTCGGAACCTTGAACGAATATGTAGGAACCGCCTTCCTCGGCGAAGACCGCCGAAAGGGGCGCTATCATGGTGTTGCGTTCCGAGTTGAGAATAATTTCGGCGCTTCCCGTCAGATCGGGAATGACGCGCGAATCCGTCTTTTCCAGTTTGACACGGATCGGGATTTCACCCACGTAGCGGGCGCGAAACGTGCTGGCCTTGGCCATGGCCCCGATGCCCACCAGAGTCCCCGGCAGTTCGATATCGGGATAGGCATCCAGGTGGATGACGGACTTCATACCGAGACGCAGTTTCTCGGCGTCCACCTGGTTGACGGTGGCATTGAGAACCATCGAAGTCGGGTCCACGATCTGCACGAAGGGCTGACCGGCAGCCACCTGGTCGCCTTCCCGGATTTGGCCGAATTCGCCGTTACGCACGATGCTCTGCATCACCACGATGCCATCCATCGGAGCCTTCACGCTCATCTTTTTCACGTTGGCGTCCGCGCGCCCCACTTCGATCTTGGATTGGTCGCGGTTCAATTGCGACGAGCGAATCTGCGCGCGCTGCGATTCGTCCACCAGCGCCGCCTCCGCCACCAACTGCTTATACTTGGCGGCATTCTCCTCCACCGTGAGTTTGAATTTCTCGGCATCGATGGCGCTACGCACGTCGGCGGTTTTGAGATCGAGGACGGCTTTGTCCCAATCGGCCTTGGCCGAGCGTACGGATTGATCGTGAGCTTCCTTCACCGCGGCCAGGTTGGCCAACATCTTCTTGACCATGTTTTCCTGTTGAACCGCGGAGTCCTTATAATCGTCCAGGCGCTGCAACTGGCTCTGCGGGTCGAACTCGGCCACCACGTCGCCGGACTTAACATGAACTCCGGGCTTGGCCAACTTCAGCAGCACCAGGCTGAAATCGCCGCCCGGACCTCCGCCCATGCCACCGCGATTCATGTTGCTGCGGCTGCCCAGAATGCGCGGCGCCATGAGCGCGGCGAAATTCTGCGCATTCACCGTGCCGTTCACGCGGACCGTGGCGTGCAAGTCGCCCAATCCCACCACGGCGGTCGACACCGAGATCAGCGACCCCTTGGCGGCAGCTCTGGCGTCGCTCTGGGTTTTGAAATAATATGCCGCCCCGGCGCCCAGAATCAGTACGGCGATGAGGACTCCCCACATCCCGGTCCGCCTTTTGGGCATGGGTATTTGCTTCGGCGGAACCGCGGATGGTCCCGGTTGCGGTTCTCCCTGAGGCCCGCCTGGAACGGGCACACTACTCGGATTCGGTTGCATGTATTCCTTCCAAAGCTCTAATCGCTTGGCAATACTCGCGTGGTTGCGTTCATTGAGAAGACGACTCCCGGCTCGGAAAGGTTATCCCCGGGTGACTCGAAAGTTCACTTTTTTGTTGCTCTTAAGAACTGATACATTCCTCAGCTTGCCGCCGACGCGGTCCAGTTTCCACTCCGTCATTGGCAAAGTACACGTATCTATTTAAGCATCAATTACTTACCTTCGCTCCAGGCGGCCCCCTCGCGTTCAGAAGAGAACGTCGAAGTCGAGCGTGAAGCGGCGCCCCCGGTGGCCGAAAAAGTAGCCAAAAGCCGGATCGGCCACATTGGGGTGCACGGCTTCCGGATTGAAGTGGTTGGTCAGATTGAAAGCGCTTACTGACAGCCGCACGGCATACTTTGGATGCACCTGGAAGTCCTTGGAGATGCGGGAATCCACCGAAAGGAACTGGGGGAACCTCCTGGTGTTGGGAACTCCCACATAATCCTGGTCGGCGTTCGTCACGACGTACGGAAAGCCGCTGCGGTATTCGATAACTGGGGAGATGCGGAATTTCCACGGCAACTGCATGAGCCCCCAGGTTAGAAACCGGTTGGGCAGGTCCGCGGGCGAATTGCCAAACTGGTTCGGCCGCACAATCGGCAACGGAAATGTTCCCAGGAAGCTCCCGAAATCGTTCAGGTCTCCCCGCCCCTTGCTACGTATGTAGGAAAACATCAACTGGCGCGTCTCCCCGAGCCGAAAGCGCGCCGACATTTCAAATTGGCGGTAGCGAGCTCCACCGGTTCCGGATAGCAGGTGGGCGCCCAGGTTGGTCTGCGGGTCGGGCGCAACCGGGTTGAGGATCACCAGGCCGTCCGACAGGCTCTGCATGAACCCCGTACGCAGCTTCAGGTAGTGCCCCACGGGCTGCTCGATCTGCATGGTCCAGTTGATGCTGCGCGGCGAGAAGTTGCCGTCGATCGGCTGCTGAAAAATGAACGGGTGCCTGACCTTTGCCTGTCCCAGGGTATTCAGGTAGAGGTACGGCCCCCCGGAGACATTCCCGGCGGCATCGTAATACGTGATCGACTGGTCCGGGTATTTGTTGAACACATAGACGTTGAGCGGCACGCGGTCGTAGAAGAAGCCGAAGCCCCCGCGCACCGTGGTGCCCTGGCCGGGTATCGGGTTCCAGGCCAGCCCGGCGCGCGGGGCCACGCGAAACGCCCCGGAGACCTCCTGCGATTCCACCCGCGTCCCCAGATCCAGGCTGAGCCGCGGGGAGATGATCCAGTGGTCCTGCGCGAAGAAGTTCAGTTCGATATCGGAGATTTCGAACTGGCGCACGCGGGGGAAGCTGATCCGCCGCGTGAGTTGCCCGGCGGCGTTGAGAATATCTACAGGGTGCTCGTCGATCTGCCCGTCCTCTTCGCTCGATGCGACGTACAGCCCGATCTTAAAGTGATGAATCCCCAAACGGTTCAGCGGCGCGAAGCTGAACACGCTGAGCCCGGATTGGCGGATGGCGTTGCGCTGTTTCTGAGCAAAATAGTTCCCGCTGTTGCCGCCGGGCGCGATCTCCAGGTTGGCACCGCCCCGCCCCCACACCCCGACGTCGAAACTGGTCACCGAAAACGTGCTTTCCAGCAGCGACTGGCCGAGCGTCATACGATGCGCCACCGTCCCGGTGTAGTTGTGGGTGCTGGCGTCCGGCGAAGTCTCCTCGGGGTTGAAGTAGTTCATGTTCACATGGCCGAGGCGCTGCGGCACGAGGTGGAACGTGGCGGTGAGCAGTTGCTTGCTGGTGGCCACCCAATCCAACTGGGTGAAGGAATTCAGCCCTTCCTGGAGCTTCTGATTGCGCGGAAACGGCAAGGTATAGACCGCGGTCTTGCGGATTTCGTATTCGAAGCCCTCGGCCAGGTAGAGTTTGCCGGGCAGGATGGGGCCTTCGAAATTGAGCCGCGGCGTGGCCGTCTTGAGACCTCGCAAGTGCCAACTGCGGATGCGAAACTCGGGGAACGGGTCGTTCAATTCCCACTTCCATTTGTCGCCGCCGCGCTTGGTCTCCACCGACACCAGTCCCGCCGTAAAGCGCCCATACTCCGCCAGGAACGCCGTCTGGTAGACGTTGAGCGTCTGCACGCTGTCCATGGGGACCGTGAGGCCAAACTGCCCGGTGTCCGGGTCGGTGACGTCGGCCGAGTTTACGATGAGGGCGCTGCGATTCTCGGGGCTATCGGAGATGCGCAAGCCGCCGCCCGGTTCGCGCACCACCCCGGGGATGAGCGGCAGCGCGTCGGCGACCGTGGCCGGGCGATTCGGCATCTCCTTGGCGAGTTGGCCCGATACGGCCGTCGCCGGCGAGGATCCCTGTTCCACCGCGCTGCCCTCGCCCTTGACTTCCACCTGGGTTCGCTCCAGGGCGGGGACGAGCGTCAATTCCAGCGCCAGGGAAACGCCCGGCAAGAGGTCGAGATCGCGCTCGATCGGCTCGAAGCCCTGGGGCGCCAACGAAAGGTGGTACTTCGCGGGACGCAGTTCGAGGAACACGGCCCGCCCGTTTTCATCGGTATCCAGGGCGACGAGGGCGGCGGCGCCAGATTTCAACTGGACGCGCACCGCAGGTACGGCCAGTTTGCTCTGGTCGACCACCGCGACTTCGATCTTGAGGCTTGCCTGCGGCGGGCCGGCCCACCCGGCCACCCCAAACGCAAATAGAGCCGCGAGGGCAAATCCCCTCATTGGTCTCACCCGTTCAATCCCCTTTACTTTACCGATGTTCGTATTATAGATGACGTTTGGAAGAGGCGAGAAACTGGTGGCGGCGCGCGGACTCGAACCGCGGACCTACGGATTATGAGACCGTCGCTCTAACCAACTGAGCTACGCCGCCACGTGGGAAGAATTCCAGTCTACCAAAATGCACTTCGCCAGCGCCAAGCCGGCATTTTTTGGGGGTGTGATCCGAACTCCATCACCTGGGGATTCTCCCTATGGAATTGTGGAAATCCCCAATCTCGCGGCCCTCCAGGTGTCACCAAATCGTAACCCTTGCAATCATCCGCGATCGGAACACCTAAACCTAATCCAATCAATCGGTAACACGAATTGCTGCGGGATGGTTCAATCCGTCGTAAGTGCTATCTTTTACAATACTTTCACGAACAACGAGGCGCATTTCCAACAGAGTTTTCCACAGATCTGTGGAAGGCGTAAAACTACCGCTAAGTGGGACGGACGATCGTCTTTTGTCGTCTGTCTTCTTTGTCGCCCATCAAGCACCCGTGCTCTAGCGAAGCATGACAGACCACGCAAAGCGATGGTCTGTCCCACCTACCGGGCACGCAGGCGGCGTTCGAGCGATTCCGGTACTTCCGCCTCCACCACCACGCGATTCTCCTCGTAACGCGTGGATAGCACGCGGCCAAACTCGTGCAGCATGGCCAGCGTGGCGCCATCGCCCGCGCTCAAATCCAGCCGGGTGCGCACCAGCGGATCCATGGGCAGCACGTCGTCAATGGCGGCGAGGAGCCCGTTCATGCCGGCGCCGGTGGTCGCCGAAATCGCCACCGCGCGCATCTCGCCGTGCCCGCCGGCCTCGCCGGCCAGGCGGCGTTGCAGCGTGCCGGCATCGGCTTCGGCGGAATTCACGCGATCGATCTTGTTGAGCACCAGGATCTGCGGAACCTGCGCCGCGCCAATCTCGGCCAGCACTTTCAGCACATGCGCGGTATGCTCCGCCGCCGCCGGCGAGGAAGCGTCCACCACGTGCAGCACCAGGGCCGCCTCGTTGACTTCTTCGAGGGTAGCGCGGAAAGCCTTCACCAGCGTGGTGGGCAGGTTGCGGATGAAACCCACCGTGTCGGAGACCAGCACGCGGCGGCGCGAAGGCAGAATCAGCGGACGGACGGTGGGGTCGAGCGTGGCGAACATCTTGGCGTCCGCCAGGACTCCGGCCTCGGTGAGTCGATTGAACAGCGTCGATTTTCCGGCGTTCGTGTACCCGGCCATAGCCAGTGTGGCGAGCGGCACGGTAGAGCGGCGCCGGCGGTGCAACGCGCGGCCGGTGCGTACGCCCTCGAGTTCCACTTCCACGGTCTTGATGCGTTTGGCGATGCGCCGCCGGTCTGTTTCCAACTGGGTTTCGCCCGGACCGCGGGTGCCGATGCCGCCCCCCTGCCGCGTCATCTCCACGCCGTGGCCCGCCAGGCGCGGCAGCCTGTAGTTGAGCTGCGCCAGTTCCACCTGAAGCCGCCCTTCCCGTGTGCGGGCGCGCGAAGCGAAAATGTCGAGGATCAGTTGCGTCCGGTCGATCACCTTGGTGGCCAGCGCCTTTTCGAGATTGCGCTGCTGGCTGGGACTCAGGTCCTGGTCGAAGATGACCACGTCGGCCTCGCCGCTCTTGACGGCGGCCGCCAATTCCTCCACCTTGCCGCGGCCGATCAGGGTGGCCGCTTCGGGAGCCTCCCGCGTCTGCATGGCGCGCTCGACAACCAGAGCCCCGGCGCTGCCGGCGAGTTCCGCCAGCTCTTCCAGGGACTCCTCCGCGCGAAGCGCGTTGGTGCGCCCCGCGCTGGAGCGCGTTTTCCAATCCAGTCCGACCAGGATGGCCCGCTCGCGAGCGGCGTTAGACAGTCCCGTTTTCTATGCCTCCGTGGCGTCCGCAAGCACCGGCACGCCCGGAGCGTTGCCGGCCGCTGCGCTGTGCACCGCGGGCGGCGGACTGCTCACATAGGAGTGAGCCGTTTTCTGCGTGACCACCGTCGACACGGCGTGCTTGAAAATCAGTTGCTCCTGATTATTGGTTTCCAGCACCAGCGAGTACTTGTCGAAGCTCTTGATTCGCCCGGAGAGCTTGACGCCGCTCATCAAATAAATCGTCAGGACAATCTTGTCCTTCCGGGCATTGTTTAGAAAGCTATCTTGGATATTTTGCGCCGGTTTGTCCATTCCATCCCCCAAAAAACCCTTGCGGGTGAGCAAAACAGTTGATACGAACAGCCGATCCATTGTACAACGATTCCCCGGCGGCAAGTAAGGATATTCCCTGAGCCGAGGGGACTGACCTGCCTGTCCCAAGGTGGGCCTTTTGCACCGCGTGGGGGGTGCCCTTTGGGCGCGGGTCTGTCCCCGGGTTTTGAGGCGAGGAGGAAGACAGACTGGACGACAGGCCGCAGAAGGCGATGGCCTGTCCCACTGAAGCTACTCGTCGTCGTGCTCGTCGTGTGCCGCAACGGCGCCGGGTGAATCCAGCGCCATGGCGGCCAATTCCGGACGTCCCATCGACACGGGCTTCGCCTGGGGAGGGTTCTTCATTCTGGCGGGAACCACGGCTTCCATCACGAAGGCCGTGGCGGTCGCCAGTTCCTGCTCCAGGTTGAACTCCGGTACGGATTTCAGGGCGGGCACCCGCGCAATTCCATCCTCGGAAATGACGCACTCCATGCCGTTCCGCAAGACGAAGCGGATCTTCGATTGTTTGCGGATCGCCAGTTTGCGCAGATCCACCAACGTCATCGGCTGGCTACCTGATACTCGTCGATCACTTCGCCGTCGGCAATCCGCGCCGCGATCCGCTCCTGGCAGGTCACGCAGTAGCGCGCCCACGGCACCGCGTCCAGCCGCTTCGCCGAGATCGGCTCCTCACACTCCGGACACTCGCCGTACTGCCCGATATCCATGCGGTGCAGGGCGTCGGCAATCTCACGCAACAATTTCATGTCGATGGTGTTGCGGTTCAGAAAAATCCACTCTTCGTGGTGGTGCTGGCTCAGGTCGCCTTCGTCCGACGGGATATCCAACCGGGATACCACTTGCTCGGCTTTCTGGGCGGACATGCTGTGACGAACTTCCTCCGCCTTCTTCTCCAGAATCTTGCGGTAGGGGGATGTCTTGGGTTTCATAATCGCTCTCTATAAGTACGCAAATGCAAATTAGTTCCGATGGATAGGACGCAGACCCACCCCCAAAAGTTGCAAAGGTTGAAGGGGGCCTTGCGACGCGGATTGAAAAGTATAGCCGGACTCACGGCCTAATGTCAAATTAGTACCGCAATTTACACAACTTTACAAAGTACTTGATACGGCAGGCGACTCGTAGCGTAACCTTTCAGGTTGCCACGTCGGCGTCCTTGCCGACGTTCTTCGAAGAATGCCGGTACGAATACCGTCATGGCAGGCGAAACGCCCGCTCTACACGGCTATTTCGCCTTTTTGAACGCTTCGATCAGTTCCGGCACCACCTGGAACAGGTCGCCGACAATCCCATAGTCGGCAACTTCGAATATGGGAGCATTCGGATCTTTATTGATGGCTACGATGGTGCGCGACCCCTTCATCCCCACCAGGTGCTGGATCGCACCGGAGATGCCGATGGCCATGTACATCTTGGGGCCCACGGTTTGTCCCGAGCTGCCCACCTGGCGCTCCATGGGGAGCCAACCGGCATCGCAGATGGGCCGCGACGCGGCCAGTTCCGCGCCCATGACGTTGGCCAGTTCCTGGATCAGCGCGATATTGTCCGCTTCCTTGATGCCGCGGCCCACCGCCACAATCAGTTCGGCCGCGCTCAGATCCACCGCGCGCGCCGATTCCCGGAAGCGCTCCCGCGGCCTGGTACGTACCTCGCCCGCCGCGATCGCGGGAGTGAACTTCTCCACCGCCGCCGCGCCTTCCACGAGTTGGTCCGCGCGATACGCCCCGGCCTGCAGGGAAGCGAAGTGGGGCGCGGCGCCGGTGAACCGCACGTCGGAATTTAATCTGCCCTGGAACAACTGGCGCACCAGCACCACCGCGCCCGCTTCCACGCGATGCGCCACCACATCGCTCACCGCCACGGTACCGAGGGCGGTCGCCAGCTTGGGCAGAAAATCGCGGACCTGGTAGGTGTGCGGCAGCAGTACGTACTCCGGATTCACCCGCGCCAGCAACTGGCCGAGCGCCGTGGTGTAGGCATCCGGCGTGTACTCCTTCAGGAGTTCGTGTTCCACCAGGTAGATCTTTTCGAGCTGCTTGCCGGCCAGGTCCGCCGCCAGCGGGTCGATTGGCTGCCCCAGCACGGCCGCGCTAACGGTGGTATTGAGTTCCCCGGCCAGTTGCTGGGCGGCGGCCAGGGTTTCAAACGACATGCGGTTCCACACGCCGCCGCGCTGCTCCATCACAACCAGAATGCTCATATGACGCGCGCCTCGAATCTGAGTTTTTCCACCAGTTTGGCAGCGGCTTCCTTGGGGCTGCCTTCGAAGAGTTGGGTATGCTTGGCCCGCTCCGGCAGGTACACGCGGTCCAGGCGGATGCTGGCCACCCCATCGCCGCCGCCCAGTTCCGCGGGCGTCAGGCGCTTGACTTCTTTCGTCTTGGCCTTCTTTATCCCCATCAGGGTGGCGTAGCGCAGCTTGCTGATGCCGGATTGAATGGTCAAGAGCGCGGGCAGCGGCATCTCCACGTGCTGGAACCAGCCGTCCTCCAGTTCGCGCTTCACGCGGATTCCGCCCTCGTGCTTCTCCACCTCCATGATCAGCGTGGCGTGCGGCAGGCCGAGCAGCTCCGCCAGGATCGGGCCGGTCTGCCCGTAACCCAGATCGTCGCTTTGCAGGCCGGTCAGCACCAGGTCCGGAGCTTCGGCCTGGAGCGCCGCCGCCATCAGCCGCGCCGCCGCCAGGGGGTCGTAGGCGCCCGGATCTTCGGCCTCGATATGGAGCGCACGGTCGGCCCCTTTTGCCAGCGCTTCCCGAATGGTCTGCCCGGCGCGCGCGGGTCCGAAACACAGCGCCACCACTTCCCCGCCGTGCTTCTCCTTCAGTTGGAGACCCGCTTCCAGTGCATATGCATCGGGCTCGTTGATCTCGTAGGTGAGATCCCCCTCCTCGACCCAGCGGCCCGAGGAGGCGATCTTCAATTGCGAGTCGCGAGCCGGAACCTGTTTAATCGCTACCAGAATTTTCATAGAATTATCCAACCGTCATCAGGTGGGACAGACCATCGCCTTTTGTGGTCTGTCATGCCTGGTCAGTGAGCCTATTCCGCATAGCGTTTGAAAATCAGGCAGCCGTTAGTCCCGCCAAAGCCGAAACTGTTCGACAGCGCATGGTCGATCTTCATGGGCCGCGCCTGGTTCGGTATGTAATCCAGGTCGCAGTCCGGATCCGGACATTCGTGGTTGACCGTCGCCGGCGCCACCTGATCGCGGATGGCCAGTACCGTGATGCCGGCCTCGATTCCGCCGGCGCCGCCAAGCAGGTGCCCGGTCATCGACTTGGTGGAACTCACCGCCACCTTGTAGGCGTGCTCGCCGAACGCGCGCTTGATCGCCATGGTCTCCGCCCGGTCGCCCACATCGGTGGACGTACCGTGCGCGTTGATGTAATCGACCTGCTCGGGAACCAGTTTGGCGTCCTTGAGCGCGTTGCGCATGACACGGAATGCGCCGTCGCCGTCGGGCGGCGGCGAGGTCACGTGGAACGCATCCGCGCTCATCCCGTAACCCACCAGTTCCGCCAGGATTCTGGCTCCGCGCGCCCTGGCGAATTCCAGCTCCTCGATCACCACAATCCCGGCGCCTTCGCCAACCACGAAGCCGTCGCGATCCTTGTCCCACGGGCGCGACGCCCGGAGGGGCTCGTCATTGCGCGTGGAAAGTGCCCGCATCGCCGCGAACCCGCCGATGCCCATCGGCGTGACCGCCGCCTCCGTGCCGCCGCAGATCATCGCGATGGCGTCGCCGCGCTGGATCATACGGAACGAATCGCCGATCGAGTGGGCGCTGGTGGTACAGGCCGTCGCGGTCGCCGAATTCGGTCCCTTGGCCCCGCTCTTGATCGACACATACCCGGACGCCAGATTGATGATCGTCGCGGGGATGAAAAAGGGCGAAATGCGCCGCGGCCCGTGTTCCAGCAGGGTTTGATGCTCGCGCTCGATGACTTCAAACCCGCCGATCCCGCTGCCGATGTAGACCCCTACTTCTTCGGCGATGTCCGGCGTCACCTTCAACCCGGAATCCTTCAGGGCGAAGTCCGCCGCCGCGATGGCGAACTGGATGAAGCGCCCCATCTTCTTGATTTCTTTCTTCTCGATATAGTTGCCGGGATCGAAACCTTTGACTTCTCCCGCAATCCTGCAGGAAAAAGCGGTTGCGTCAAACGCCGTAATACCCGCGATGCCGCTTTTGGAAGCAAGCAGGGCCTCCCAAGACAGTTCCGTTCCAATCCCCAGCGGCGTCAGCAATCCGACGCCGGTCACTACGACTCTTCGTGACAACACTCTTCTCCCCGGTCCGACCTAAATGTTATTTCTTGGTCGTCTTGCCTTCAATGTATTCAACCGCGTCTTTGACCGTGGTGATCTTCTCGGCATCTTCGTCCGGGATCTCAAGCTCAAAGGCTTCTTCAAAAGCCATTACGAGTTCGACGATATCTAGCGAATCGGCGCCGAGGTCGTCCACGAAGGACGCGTTGCTGTCCACCTGGCTCTCATCGACGCCCAGTTGCTCGACAATTATCTGCTTCACCTTCTGCTCAACTGCCATGATTCCTCCTGGGATTTTGCGAACGCGTTGATTTTAGCTACCTTCGGGGATTCTCCGCAAGTCGCTGCGTTGTGCCAAACCCCCATTCTGCCATATCCCCGCGAATCCTGCCTGACAGAGTGGCGGCGAGGGTGCTTAACCCACACAGTTCACAGTCCCCTCCCCCTCTTTCGTGGACAATAGGGGGATGCCGATCACTCTCGCCCAGGTGGCGGAAGCGCGCACCAACATCGCGGGCGTGGCCCTGCGCACACCGCTGGTACGCTGCTTCGCCGATTCGCCCGCCGAGGTCTGGCTGAAGTTGGAGAACCTCCAGCCAATTGGTTCCTTCAAGATCCGCGGTGCGGCCAACGTGATGGCGCGGCTGGATCCCCAACTCCTCGAGCGCGGCGTGCTCACGGCCTCGGCGGGCAATATGGCGCAGGGCGTGGCCTTCTGCGCGCGGCGCATCGGTGTGGCCGCCACGATCGTCGCGCCCGATACCGCGCCCGCCACCAAAATCCGCGCCGTGGAGCGCTTGGGCGGGCGCGTCATCCTGGCGCCGTTCGCCGATTGGTGGCGCACCTTCGAAACCCGCACCTATCCCGGGGTGGAAGCGACCTTTATCCACGCCTTCGACGACGTGGACGTGATGGCAGGCAACGGAACCATAGCCCTGGAACTGCTCGAAGACCTGCCGGTGATGGACGCCGTGGTGATTCCCTGGGGCGGCGGCGGCCTTTCCTGCGGGATTGCAGCGGTGCTGCGCCAACTCGCGCCGCGCGTCAAGATCTACGCCGCGGAGGTGGAAACCGCCGCGCCGCTCGCGGCATCGCTCGCCGCCGGCGAACCGCGCACCGTGGAATACACGCCTTCGTTCGTAGACGGCATCGGCAGCAAGATGGTCTTTCGCAACATGTTTGAACACGCGCGGCGCCTGCTGGATGGCTCCATCGTGGTTACGCTGGAGGATGCCGCACGCGCCATGAAGTTCGTGGCGGAGCGCAACCGCGTGATCGTGGAAGGGGCGTCGGCCTGCGCCATTGCGGCTGCCCTGTCGGGGCGCGCCGGCGCCGGCAAGGTGGCGGCGATCGTCTCGGGAGGTAATATCGACCTGGAGAAATTTGCGCAACTCACCGCGTGCTCCTGATGGTGATCGCGGCGTGGGCGTTCTGGCGTTCGCTGAAAGTCCGGGAGTCGATCGGCGAGGAAGCGGGCTAAGAATGCCGGCAGGAATGCCGGCATGGCAGCCTTGAAAGGCTACGCTACGGGGGCCAGTTACAAGACTTCCAGGATGAGGCACTTCAAATAGAGCGTCTCGGGAACCGTCAGCAGGATCGGGTGATCCTGGCTCTGCGTGCGCCGCTCCAACACGCGCAGCGTGCGGTTGGCGTCCAGGCTGGCCTGCGCGACCAACTCCAAGAGTGCGCTCTCGCCCAGATGATGCGAGCAGGAGCAGGTCACCAGAATGCCGCCCGGTGGCAGCAGGCGCAGCGCGCGCAGGTTGATCTCTTTGTACCCCGTGGTGGCGGATTCCAGATTACGCCGGCTCTTGGCGAACGCCGGCGGGTCCAGCACCACCATGGAAAAGTGGCGGCGCGCGCTGGCATAGCCGGAGAGCAACTGGAAGATGTCGGCTTCCTTGAAATCGATGTTGGCGATGCCGTTGGCCGCCGCGTTGGCGCGCGCCGTGACCAGCGCCGCTGCCGAACTGTCGGCGGCTTCCACGTTCTCGCACTTGCCGGCCACGTGCAGGGCGAAGCCGCCGGTAGAGGTGAAGCAATCGAGCGCCTTGCCACCGCGGGCGTACCGCGCGGCGGCGCGGTAGTTGTCGCGCTGATCCAGAAAGATGCCCGTCTTCTGCCCGTGCATGAGGTCGGCGCGCAGGGTGAGCGCGTTCATCCGCACGGTCACGGACTCGGGAACCTCGCCAGAGAGGATCGTGGTCTCTAGCGGCAACTCCTCCTTCTCCCGCACGGCAACATCGTTGCGCGCCACGATCCCTTTGGGATGGAAGATCTCCTCGAGAGAGGACGCGATCACGCTCTTGGCTGCGTCCATGCCCTGATCCAGGGTCTGCACCACCAGGTAATCGCCATAGCGGTCCACCACCAGCGCGGGCAGCAGGTCGGCTTCGCCATGCACCACACGGTAGGCATCGGTGTTGCGTACCACGGTGCGCCGGTGCTCCTCGGCGGCGCGCAGGCGGCGCAAAAAGAAATCGCGGCCGATGTCTTCCACCTGCCGCGACAGCATGCGCAAACTGATCTGCGAACTGGAACTGTAATGAGCCGTGCCCAGCGGGCGTCCCCGCGGGTCGGCGACCCGCACCGGCTGGCCCGGTTGGGCGCCATCGCGATCGGCGATATCGCTGGAGAAAATCCAGGGGTGCCCGCTGGTCACGCGGTCCGCGCCCTTGCGGCTGACGCGGACTTCATTCGGCGCATTCATCGGGCGGCCTGCAAGCGGGCGATTCGTTCCTCGGTCGAGGGATGGGTGGAGAACAGGCGCATGATGCTTTGGCCGGAAAAGGGTTTGATGATAAACATGTGGGCGGTGGCGGGCGAGGCGTCCATGGGGATGCGTTTGGACCAGGTCTCGAGTTTTTCGAGGCCGCCGATCAGCGGGTAGGGCGAACCGACATACTTGGCGCTGGCGGCATCGGCATCGAACTCGCGTGAACGGGAAATCGCCATCTGTATCAGCATGGCGGCGATGGGCGCCAGAATCATCATGGCGATGGCCGCGACCGGGCTGCCGCGGTCGTCGTCATCGCGGCTGCCGCCGAACCAGAAGGCCATGCGGGCCAGGAACGTGATGGTCCCGGCGACCATGGCAGCGACCGAGCTGATCAGGATATCGCGGTGCAGCACGTGTCCCAGTTCGTGGGCGACGACGCCCTCCAGTTCGTTGTCGGCCATCAGGCGCAGGATGCCGGCGGTGAAGGCCAGCGAGGCGTGCGACGGATTGCGGCCGGTGGCGAAGGCGTTGGGCGAATCGTCGGGGATGATCCACAGCTTCGGCATGGGCAGCCCCATGTGCTCGCAAAGGTTGCGCACCATGGGCGCCACACGGGCGTACGCGTCGGCGTTTTCGGTCTCGGTTACCGCCTGCGCCGAGTAACTCATCAGCGCGATTTTGTCGGAGAAAAAGTAACTGACAAAATTCATGATCGCGGTGATCGCGAGCGCCATGTAGAGACCCTGGCGCCCGGCGATGGCCTCTCCGCCAATCAGCAGAATGGCGGTCAGGAAGCCGAGCAGCGCGGCGGTTTTCAGTGTATTGATGCTCATATGTGTAGCGTAGCCTTCCAGGCTGCCATGCCCCCATTCGTGGGGGCATGCTTCCTTCGCGGGAGCGCCGCGTGCCCCACGCCTACTTCCGCACCTCGGCGGTGTCCGCCGCGACCGGGGCGGGGACTAACTTGGTGAACGAGAGCTCATGGTCCGGCTCACTGGCGGCGTCCACCAGGATGGTGTCGCCTTCGGCAAAACCGCCGGTGATCAGCTTGAGGGCCAGCGGGTCCTGGATCAGGCGCTGGATGGCGCGCTTCATGGGACGGGCGCCGTACTGCGGGTCCCAGCCCTCGGTGATGATCCGGTCCTTGGCGGCGGTGGTGACTTCAAGTTTCAGGTTGCGGTCCTTGAGCAGTTTGCCCACGCTGTTGAGCTGGATATCCACAATCCGCGCCAGGTGTTCGCGCGTCAGCGAGTTAAACACAATGATATCGTCAACGCGGTTGAGGAACTCCGGCCGGAACTGCTGGCGCAGCGATTCGAGCAGGCGTTTGCGGGTTTCCTCGCTGCGTGTATCCTTGCCGTGGACGGAGAATCCGATGGTATTGCGCTCCACCATCGCGGTGCCCACGTTGGACGTCATCACGATCACCGTGTTCTTGAAATTCACCGTGCGGCCCTGCCCATCGGTGAGGCGGCCGTCGTCGAGGATCTGCAGCAGTATGTGGAACACGTCGGGATGCGCCTTCTCGATTTCGTCGAAGAGCAGCACCGAATAGGGCCGCCGGCGCACCTGCTCGGTGAGTTGCCCACCCTCGTCGTGCCCGATGTATCCGGGAGGCGAGCCGACCATGCGCGCCACCGCGTGCTTCTCCATGTACTCGCTCATATCGACGCGGATCATGGCTTTGTCGTCGTCGAAAAGGTACTCGGCCAGGGCGCGCACGAGTTCGGTCTTGCCGACCCCGGTGGGCCCGAGGAAGATGAAGCTGCCGATGGGCCGGCTCGGGTCGCTCAGGCCGGCGCGGTTGCGCAGGATGGCGTTGGCCACCAATTGCACGGTCTGGTCCTGGCCCACCACCCGGTCCTTCAGGCGCTCCGGCATCTGCACCAGCTTCTGGATTTCGCCCTCCATCATGCGGGCCACCGGGATGCCAGTCCACTTGGCGACGATGCGGGCGATATCCTCCTCGTCGATCTCCTCTTTGAGCAGCGCGTGTTCCTTGACGGCTTCCATCAACTGCTCGGCCGCCAGAATGTCCTTCTCGATTTGCGAGAGGCGGCCGTAGCGCAACTGCGCAGCTTTTTCCCAATCGCCGGCGCGGCTGGCTTTCTCTTCTTCCTGGCGCAGCGTGTCCTGCTCTTCTTTCAGGGTACGCACGCGGGAAATGGCGTTCTTTTCGTGATTCCAGCGTTCCTTCAACGTGGCGGCTTGCCCGCGCACCGTCTCCAGTTCGTTCTCCAGGTGGCGCAGGCGTTCGTGCGAGGCCGCGTCCTTCTCTTTGCTGAGTGCTTGGCGCTCGATCTCCAGGTGCGAGGTGCGGCGGTCCAGGTCGTCGATTTCGATCGGCATGGAGCCGATCTGCAGGCGCAGCGCGGAGCCCGCTTCGTCGATCAGGTCGAGCGCCTTATCGGGCAGGAAGCGGTCGGCAATATAGCGGTGCGAGAGCACGGCGGCGGCGAGAATGGCCGCGTCCTTGATGCGCACGCCGTGGTGGATCTCGAATTTCTCCTTGAGCCCGCGCAGAATGGCGATGGTGTCGTCCACGGTCGGCTCGCCCACCATCACGGAACGGAAACGGCGCGCCAGGGCGGCGTCCTTTTCGATGTGCTTGCGGTACTCGTTGAGGGTGGTGGCCCCGATGCAGCGCAGTTCTCCGCGAGCCAGCGCCGGCTTGAGGAGGTTGGCGGCGTCGATCGCGCCTTCCGCCGAGCCGGCCCCGACGAGGGTGTGCAGTTCGTCGATAAAGCAGATGATTTCCCCGTTGGAATCGATGATTTCCTTGACCACCGCCTTGAGACGGTCTTCGAACTCGCCGCGGAACTTGGTGCCGGCGATCATGCTGCCCAGGTCGATGGCCACCAGCTTCTTGTTCTTAAGTTGATCCGGTACGTCGCCGCGGACGATGCGCTGGGCCAGGCCTTCCACAATGGCGGTCTTGCCGACACCCGGTTCGCCGATCAGCACCGGGTTGTTCTTGGTGCGGCGGCTGAGCACCTGCATGACGCGGCGGATCTCGTCGTCGCGGCCGATCACCGGGTCCAGTTTGCCCTGGCGGGCGGATTCGGTGAGATCGTGAGCGTAGCGTTCCAACGCCTGATACTTGGTCTCGGGATTCTGGTCGGTGATGCGCTGGGTACCGCGCACCGAGACCAGGGCCTTGAGGATGGCGTCGTGGGTGGCCCCGGCGCGTTCCAGGAGTTGGCCGGCCGGTCCGTTGCGCTCCTTGGCGATGCATAGCAGCAGGTGCTCGGTGGAAACGAACTCATCCTTGAAGCGGATGGCTTCGTCGAAGGCGTGCTCCAGAATCTCATTGAGCGGCGGCGCCAGATACATGCCGGGCTGCATGTTGCCGGTCTTGGGCAGGGTGGGCAGGAGGCGTTTGGCCTCGGCGACGATGGCGTCGGGGTGGACACCGCATTTCACCAGCACGGGCCGCACAATGCCCTCCTGCTCTTCGGCGAGAGAGATCAGCAGATGCAGCGGGTACATGATCTGGCTGCCGTTTTTTTCGGCCAGCACCTGGCATTGCTGCAAGGCGTCCTGGGCCTTTTGGGTCAACTTGTCGATGCGAAACATTGAGGTCCCCCAAGAAACCACGGGGCAGGCCGGCGGCAACCGCCGCTGCAGCCTGTCCCTATAGATACGACGTTCGCGGGTTTGATGCGTTACACCGTGGTCTCGATCTTGATCTGCCGCGGTTTGGCGGTCTCCTTCTTGGTGAGCGTGACGGTGAGCACGCCATTCTTGTAGGCGGCATTGATCTTATCGGTATCGAACGAGTTGGGTACGGCGAAACTGCGCACGAAATTGCCATAGCTGCGCTCGATGCGGTGATAGCCCTTTTCGTTGCTCGTGGCTTCGAACTTGCGCTCGCCGGCAATCGTCAGGGTCTGGTTTTCCACTCGCACGTCGATGTCCTTCGCGTCGACATCGGGCAGATCGGCCTTGACGACGAGTTCGTTCTCGGTTTCATAGATATCGACGGAGGGCGCCCAAGGGCGATTGGTCTGCGGCTCGGTGAGGAGGCGGGTGAAGGCGTTTTCGACGGCACGGAGGCTGGCGAGGGGATCGTAGTGGCTGAGAGACATATGTTTAAGCTCCTGGATGGTTGAAGTTTGGAGGCTGGTAATACCTCACTCAATTACGATCATAAAATATGCGCGTCATATTGTCAACTATATTTTAGTATGTCGAAAACCGGGGACAGACGGAACGTTTTCCGGTTTTCCCCCAACCCGCGATCCGCCCCCGGTGTCTAACTGCGAATGCCGGCGTGGATCGAACACACCCTACAGGACCTCCGCTACGCGCTGCGCGGTCTGCGGCGCAACCCCGGATTCACCCTCACCGCGGTGCTGGCGGCGGCCATCGCCATCGGCGCAAGCACCGCCATCTTCAGCGCCGTGGATCGCATCCTCTTCCGTCCGCTGCCTTACCGCGACGAGGCGCGCCTGGTATCCGCCGGCATGATGACGCCGCTCGATTCCAACGAATTCCTGCTGGCCGACGCCTACTTCGACCTGCGCCGCAACCCCGGCCCCTTTGCCGCCGTGACCTCCTTTCAGGCCGGCGCCATCGAATGCGACCTCACCGAGCAGAGCCCCTTGCGCATGCGCTGCCTCCG
This sequence comes from Candidatus Solibacter sp., assembly GCA_017883345.1. Lineage (GTDB taxonomy): Bacteria > Acidobacteriota > Terriglobia > Bryobacterales > Bryobacteraceae > Solibacter. The sequence goes on from JADGNT010000001.1 coordinate 18,644, forward strand.
CCTGGAGGCCAATTTTCTGGACACGCTCGGCGTCCGCCTGGCCGCCGGACGGAACTTCTCCGCCGAAGAGGACCGCCCCAACGGTCCGCGCGTCGCCATCATATCCCACGCCCTGTGGCGCAGTCGCTTCGCCGCCGACCCGGCCGCCATCGGCAAGACGCTCTCCATCGACGGCACACCAACACGGGTGGCCGGCGTCCTGCCGCCCGATTTCGTCATGCCGACGCTGACCCACGCCGATATCCTGCTGCCCGAAGCCCTGGATGAGGCGCGCGAGCGCTCGGGCCGCGCACTGCGCGTTTTCGCCCGCCTGAAACCCGGCGTCACCCTGCCGCAGGCGCAAAGCCGCTTGCAGCCTTACTTCGCGCGGATGCTGGAAACCGTGCCGCCGCGATTCCGCAAGGAGGTCACGCTGCGCGTGCGTCCCCTGCGCGACCGGCAGGTGGGCGACGCGCGCGCCGCCTCGCTCGCGCTGCTGGGCGCCGTGCTCGCCGTGCTGCTGATTGCCTGCGCCAATATCGCCAACCTCCTGCTGGCGCGCGCGGTCGGGCGCGACCGCGAAATCGCCGTGCGCGCCGCGCTGGGCGCGTCGCGCTTCCGCCTTGTGCGCCTCGCCCTCACCGAAAGCCTGCTGCTGGCGGTTGCCGGCGGCGCCGCCGGATGTGGCCTGGCGTTTGTGCTGCTGCGCGCCTTCCAGGCGATCGCGCCGGAAGGGCTGCCGCGCATCGAGGAAGCCACGGTCGATCTGCGCGTGTTGCTCTTCAGTGCGGCGGCGGCCGTGCTCTCGGGGATCCTGTTCGGACTGTTCCCCGCCCTGCGGCGCACCGAGGGAGCGGTCCTGGGGTCCGCGCGCACCGTAGGTCCGGCGCGCGGCTGGCTGCGCGGCGCCCTGGTGACGGCCCAGATCGCGATCTCGGTAACGCTGCTCACCGGCGCCGGATTGCTGCTGCGCAGTCTCGACAACCTTGAGCGCCTCCCGATGGGTTTCGAGAGCGATCGCGTAATCACCGCGAGCTTCGTGCTGGGCCGGCAGCGCTACAGCCGCGACGTGGAACAACTGGCGCTGTTCCGCGAGCTGGAGCAGCGCCTGGAGACGCTGCCCGGCGTATCGGCGGCGGCGGTGAGCGATTCCATCCCGCCATTCGGCGGAACCCGCGGACGCCCGCTCTCTACCATCGACGTGGAAGGCCGGCCGCAGCGTCCCGAAGGCAGCGGCGGCATGGTGGCCTGGCGTTACGTCACCCCCGGCTACTTTGCCGCCATGGGGATTCCGCTGCGCCGCGGACGGCCCTTCAGCCAGTTGGACCGGGGCGCGGGCGCGTATTCGGTGGTGCTGAGCGAAAGCCTGGCGCGCCTCTTGTTCCCTGGCGAGGACCCGCTCGGCAAGCACATCCAGCGCGGACCGCAAGGGCAATGGTTCACGGTGGTGGGAGTGGCCGCCGACGCGCGCAACCTGGGTGCGGAGAAGACCAGTTGGCCGGAGTATTACTTTGTGCGCAAGTCGATGCCCGATGTCACGTGGGCCAACCAGGAACCGCCGCTCGGCTGGCGCGGCGCCGTGGTGGTGGTGCGCACGGCGGTGGACCCGAAGCTGGCGGCATCGTCGCTGCGCGGCCTGTTCGCCTCGCTCGACCCCACACTGCCGGTGGCGATCTCCACCATGCGCGAGCGCCTGGCGCAAGGCACGGGACGCCCAAGGTTCCAGGCGACGCTGCTCGGGGCGTTCGCCGCTATCGGAGTGCTGCTGGCCGCCATCGGGCTCTCCGGCGTGATGTCGTTTCTGGTGGCGCAGCGGCGGCGCGAAATCGGCGTGCGCATGGCGCTGGGGGCGACCCCGGGCAGCATCGTGAGGCTGACGTTGGGATTTGCCGCGCGATCTACCGCCGCGGGGCTGATAATTGGCGGCGCGGGGGCATACGTCGCGAC
>JADGNT010000230.1 GCA_017883345.1 Candidatus Solibacter sp.
CGAGATCGTGTCGCCCGGCTGGACCTCGACGGTGTTGATGGTGTACGGCCAATGCGGGTAGAACTCGAACCAGGCGAAGTATTCCGCCGTGCCGCTCACCCAATCGGCATCGATTCCGATCTGTTCCACGGTGCTGGAAGTGAACCCGTCAATTCCCACCCAAAAGGAGGAATAACTGTCGTCGGCGGAGCACGTAACCGTCGGGACGATCCAAGAGCCTTTCACATCCGTGACGGAGCCGTTGGCGCCGGTCACGGCATAGCCACTCCAGTTTGTGGACGTGGCGTTACTGCCATGCCGTTCGCGAATGATCGCCGGGTCGTGGCGGTGGCGCGACATGCCGCTGAGCGGCCGGGCTGGCGATGGCGCGTAGGAAACAAGCACAGTGGCAAGCAAGACGACGAGCGCTCCGAGAATCCGCGCCCCTGACATTCGGCTGAACATAATAAACCACCTCTCTTGCGAGATTATCCGAGATTTCCATTTTGGACTCCCAGATCCGATTCAGTATACCCCCATCCGCCATCCTGCGATCCTGTCGAATGCCGTTCTGTCGAATGCCGTTCTGTCGAATGCCGTTCCTGGACCCGTGCATCGGCGTTAAGTTAAGGGCTGGTGGACCGGGTGCGCGACTTGGAAGTGCGGGAACTGTCGTAGTCCCCGCCATGAGCGCCAGTTCTGGGCGCACCCTGTGGCCGCTGCTAACCGGATTACACCGAGCGGCAGTTGGTGACGCAAACCGCGAGATTCGAGTACGTTTCTCATACATGTTTAAGCCCTGTTCTTTCCATGGTTTGCAGCGAGTGAATGAGATTTTGTGACGCAAACTGGCGATACACTCGCGCTGGGTGGCGCCGGACCAACGTGGTGGAACATGCCGGGATTCGGTGCGGGTAATCGCGCATAAGACCCCTCCTAAGCACAGGTATAGCACGGCAGCCTGGGGATTTCGGCCTTCCGGATCTGGAAGTGATTGAAAAGAGAGGAAATCGAGGTGAGCGTCTGCGGTGAATGATAAAGGTTTCTTCAGTTTCGCGGCCCCGGGGGGAAGCATGCCCCCACGAATGGGGGCGGCCCAGGGGGGCACCCCAGCCTGAAAGGCTACGCTACGAAAATGCGACGAAGGGCCAACGAGTTGCGGATGGGTTTCCGAGTTGATGATCGACCTTTAGAGGCTTGGTGGATGGGCGGCGCCTGGGAACCACGGACGGCACGCCGGCTCATCAGCAAACCCTTGCCGACTTGTGGGGGAGTAATCTCCCCAATTTCGGCCAACTGCCGTATTGCTGACGACCGACCGGACCTCCGTCCGTAACAAAACGTTGGCGCACAGTACAGCGAACACGTTCGACCGCGCCACCGCGATCGGCGCCTCCGTGGTCTGGACCGTCGCCCGCATCGCCCACCCCTTAACTTCGAATCGACAAATGGCGCGTCGATGTATACTGATCAGTACCAAAGGCTCCGAAATAGAATCCAGGACTCAAAGCAGAAGCCTGATGAAAACGAATGTGGCTTCATTGACGGGAATGATCTTCTTCCTCACGGTTGGGTCCGTCATGGCGGAGAAACCGCTCCGCGATTACAGCTTCATCAGGGGGGCCTGTTATCCGGGCGGTTGGAGGAATTCACAGGCCATCATTGAAAGGGACCTAGGGTATGCAAAGAAGTTAAATTTAAACAGTACGCGAGTGTGGCTGAATTACACCGCCTACGAAAGAAACCCAGCCGATTTTCTGAAGTCCATTCAGAACTATATTCGTACTTCGCATCGCCTGGGGATCTCAACCATGCCCATATTGTGGAATGGTAACGGCCTCAATCCCGATACGCTGAAACCCGAATTCCGCGCACGAGGCGATGTGTACGTGAAGGCCGTAGTCGAGGCGCTAAAGGATGAGCCGGGCCTGCTGATGTGGGACGTCATGAATGAGCCGTTAACCAATCCCTATTACGGCCGCGCGCCGGCGGACGAAAAACCGAAGCATGAAGCGGAGATCACGGATTTCTTGCGGCATTACATTACCTATGTCAAGAAACTGGATCCGGTGAATGCCGCTACCGTGGGGTATGAAAAGTCGATCTCTCTTGAACCCACCGCCGATCTGGTCGACGTCCTCAGCTTTCACGAGTACACGCAAACCCGCGCAACCGTCGAAGAGAGTTATCGGGTTGCCGAAGAAACCGCCAAGAAGCACGGCGATAAACCCAGGCTCAACACGGAGACGGCGTGTATTGCCCGCGCCAATCCCTACGACATGGTCCTGGAAATTTCCGAAAAGCACAAGACGGGCTGGTATGTGTTTGAACTGATGATCCAGGGATATTGGAGCGAGGTCCACGGGCTGGTTTATCCCGATGGTACGATTCGCGATCCTTCCATCATTGCCGCTTTGTTCGGATTCTATAGAAACCGCGACCTGAATACGAGCGTGAAGCCAAGTCCTAATCGGGAAGGTCACGCCAATCGAGCACTCCAAATGATCGAGGCTGCACTGAAAGACGACCCGAGCGTATTCAGTCACTCGAAAACGTCGACTAACAAGATTCTGGACGCGGCTGAATACGCTGCGAATTTGCTCGAAGCAGCCGAAATGGTTCCCATGTATGAACCGCCTACTGCGAAGATCAAGTTCTGGCGTGAGCAACCTGAAGAAAAACGGGATCGGGAGGCAATCCGCTCTTTTGCCTATGATCTGGGACTAACCCTGAAGAAGTATTGCAAGATCTACTAGAAGGTGCGGCGCTTGAGATGGGCCGCCCCGCTTCATACGGCCCTTTCAGGTTGCCACGTCGGCGTCCTTGCCGACGTTCTTCGAAGAATGCCGGTACGAATACCGGCATGGCGGGCGCCACGCCCGCTCCACGCTGGCGCCGCTCACGAAACCCACTTGGCTGGTCTGTCGTCTCTTAGGCACGGAAGCGGCGGCGTCACAGCCTATCGAAAAGCAAATGCAATCCGTCGCGCACGGCGCCGGCCGCCGCGCCGCTTAACTTGCCGGTCGATTCCACAAGCTCTGCCTTGTCGACCGTGAGGATCTGGGATACGTTCACCACGCTTGCCTTCGGAAGGTTGGCTTCGCCTTTTTTCAGAAGCACGTTGCCCGGCGCGTTCGCCCTGCTCAGGTTCGAGGTAATCAGGCACACGACGCAGGTTGCAATCGCGCTCCGGTTGAAAATATCGTTCTGGACGACCACACAAGGATGCCGGTCCGCCGGCGCCGAACCGGCCGCAGGTCCAAAGTCAAGCCAGTACACTTGTCCCTGCAGAATCTCGCTCACCAACCTTCCTTGACTGCACGGCGGACCTTGGCCTTGATTCCCTTCAGCAGAGGTGTTTCCGCCGGTTCCATACCCTTGGCATAGACCTCGTTCAGCCGGAGCAGCATCTGATCCCGCCGCCGTCGTTGCAGGAAATCGCCGACTGCCACCGCGAAAATTCGGCTGCGGCTCAGCCCCATCAGCCGCGCAGTTTCGTCCGCTTCCTGCAATAGTCCGTCATCTATGGAAATCGATGTCTTCATTGTTACTACCAATGATCATACCAGACTTCTCACCAAGTAGGAGTACCGCACCTGCCGGATGAGGCCGCGCCGCCGCCCTTTCAGCGAGACTCAACGTCCCCGTTGCTGTGTTGTCGCTAAACCCCTGAACTGCCCTCCGCGCGAAACCGTCGATTTCCCCAGAAATCGTTAAGCACCCGCCATCCCGCCGCCCTCCCCGGGGCGAATGGCCAGCCGCTATCATAGTGGTTCGGATGCTGGCTCGCGCCATTCTCGCCACTCTGCTGTTGGCCGCCGCCGCGTGGGCCGATCCCTCGCCGCTGGTCCCCGGCGATCCGCTGGCCTGCTTCAACCGGATGGACGGCGCCGGAACCCTCTCCACCGTGGCCGTCAGCGGCATGCCCTTCGCGCGCGCGCTGCACGTAAAGACGGGAGCCGTCCCCGCCACTGCCAACGCCTGGGACATCCGCCCGCGCTGCTTCTCCACGCTGGCCGCGCGGCAGGACGATGTGGTCGCCGTCACTTTCTGGATGCGTGCCATCGCCGCGCCCGATGGCCGCGGACTCACCAGCTTCGTGCTGGAGCGCAACGATTCGCCCTACACCAAGTCCGTCACGTACACCGCGGCCGCGGGCGCGGATTGGAAGCTGTTCGAGGTTCCCTTCACCATGGCCGAGACCTACGCGGCCAACGCTTACAATTTCAGCTTCTGGGTGACATTTGCCAACCAGGAAATCGAGATCGGCGGGATCGCCATTCTGGACTACGGCCCGGGCATTCCCTTCTCCGAACTCGGGCTCTCCACCTGGCCCTACGCCGAACGGGCCGCCGATGCGCCGTGGCGCGCCGCCGCCGCCGCGCGCATCGACCGCTACCGCAAGGGCGATCTCGCCGTCATCGCCAGGGACGACAACGGCCAGCCGATCCCCGGCGCAGCGGTGCACGTGAAGATGAATCGCCATGCCTTCGGCTTCGGCACCGCCGTCGCCGGCGACATCCTGATGAACTCGGGCGCCGATGGCCAGAAATACCGCGACGCCCTCAAAAGGCTGTTCAACAAGGTGGTCACCGAGAACGTCCTGAAGTGGCCTCCCTTCGAAAGCTGGGGACGCGCGCAGGCCGACTACATGCTGCCCTGGTTTGCGGCCAACGGATTCGCCATGGTGCGCGGCCACAACGTCATCTGGCCCTCGGCGACATACCTGCCCACCGACGTGCAGACCATGCTCAAGGCCACCCCCGTGGATGCCGGCGCCCTCCGCGCGCGCGTCAACAAGCATCTCGCCGACGTCATGGCCTACACCAAGGGCAAGGTCACCGAATGGGACGTGCTCAACGAGGCCTACACCAACAGGGATCTACAGGCCGTGCTGGGCGATGCCGAGATGACCTCGTGGTTTCGCCAGGCCCGCGCCGCCGACCCCACCGTCAAGCTCTACATCAACGACTACAACATCCTGGAAGCCGGCGGCTACGACATGCAGCACATCAACGGCTACGCGGGCATCATCCGGAACATGCTGGCCAGTGGAGCGCCCATCGACGGCATCGGGCTGCAATCGCACTTCGATTCCAACTTGACGCCGCCTTCGCGCGTGCTCGAGCTGCTCGATCAGTTTGCCGCTTTCGGCAAAGACATGCAGGTCACCGAATTCGATGTTTCCGTGGCCGATGAGCAGGTGCAAGCCGACTACACCCGCGACTTCCTGACGGTCTGCTTCAGCCATCCCGCCGTGAAGGGTTTCATGATCTGGGGATTCTGGGAGGGCGCGCACTGGAAGCCGTCGGCCGCCATGATCCGCCGCGACTGGTCCACCAAGCCGAACTACGACGCCTGGAACGACCTGATCTATCGCCAGTGGTGGACCGATACGCGCGGCGTCACCGCCTCCGATGGCGTATTCCGTACGCGCGGCTTTCTGGGCGACTACGACATCGAAGTCACCATCAACGGCGTCACCAAGACCTACCCGCTGACCCTGGCGTCGGTCAGTCCGGCATTCATCAACATCGGCAAGACGGCCGCGGGCGCGATCGCGCTTAATGGCGTGGTGAACGCGGCCAGCTATAGTGGCGGTGCGTTGGCGCCGGGCGAGATCGTCACCATTTTCGGTTCGGGCTTCGGCCCCGCGACGCTGGCGGCGGCGCAGTACACGGACGGCCAGCTTCCCACCAGCGTCGGCGAAACCCGCGTGCTGTTCGACGGCACGGCCGCCCCGATGATCTACGCTTCGGCGGGCCAGGTGAGCGCCATCGTGCCGTACGCGGTCGGCGGGAGTGTGCAGGTGCAGGTGGAATACCAGGGTGTTGCGACGGCGCCGGTCGCGGTAGCAGTGGCGGCAGCGGCGCCCGGCATCTTCATGTGCGGCCCCAACAAGCCCGGCGTCGCGGTAGCGATCAATGCCAGCGCCGGCGGCGTGATCTCCTGCAACGACGATTTCGTCCCGCCCGCGCCCGGCTCCGTGGTGACCTTCTTCCTCACCGGCGACGGCATGCCCACGCCGCCGATTGCCGACGGCCGCCTGCCCGCCGGTCCGCCGTACTCCGCCCCCGCCGCGGGGTGGAGCGTGAATGTCGGAGGCATCGATGCGCCGCCATGCGCCGCCACGTTCGCCGGCCTGGTCTACGCCGGCGTAACGCAAGTCAACGCGTGTATCCCGGACGGCGTACCACGCACCGCGTCCGTGCCCATCACGTTCCGCTCCGGCGCCGCCACCAGCGCGGTCACCACCATCGACCTCAAGTAATTCCCGCGCGCCCCCTACAGTCCCCCCACCCGTGGTTGTTCGGCGCTGTGGCATAAGGCTCCGCCTTGTGCAAGGTGGGGCAGGCGCTTTCGCCTGCCAACGCCGTCTTTATACTGTAGAGTGTGAGGCCGGCCGCTCGGTACAAGTACCTACTCTCTCTGCCGGAGCGCGCCATCCGCTCGCTGGGCGCGCTCTCCGGCGGATTGCTGCGCGAGATCGGCAACGTTGCGCTGCCCTCTAGCGTACGCCGGACTACCCTGTATCGAACCATGGTCGATGTCGCCCTGCGCTTCCTGATTGAGGAAGTCGGACAGGTGGAAGGCGTGTACCCGTCGGAGGGGCGCCTGGCCGAAAACTTCCTCCTCAAGCGCACCGCCAGTCACGGCATCGAGCTGCTCGGCATTCTGGCTTTCCACGCTTCGCCCATATGGGTGCTGGCAGCGCTGGCCGATGCCACCGGAGGCGGCCGCAAACTGATCCTGGAAATCGCCGAAGCCCTCAAGGAAGAGGGCTTGCTCGATCGCGGCGCCCGCTTCGAAACCATGGAGCAGGTGCTGCACGGGCTGGAACAGACCAGCGACCATATGGCCACCACCCTGAACATGCCTCCCGTGGACATTGCCGGCTTGCGCCGCGAATGGGGCCAACTCAAGCAGGAACTGGCGACCATCCCGCCGAAGAAGGTCCCGGCGCTGGAGCGCATCGAGGGCGTCTGGGAAGACCTCGAAGCCACCGCGAAACAGCAGGGTAGATCGGTCTTCGTTATGTCGTCGCTGTTGGCCGTCTCCACGGTGGCACACGTCCCCGCCAATGTGCTGTGGCTGTCGCGCGCCGCCCGTTCCGCGGTGCGCCGCACGGGGCGCGTGCTTGGCGATACGATTCTGGACCACTACACCGTCGCGCTGGTGGAAATCGCCCGCACCGGCTTCTTCGAGTACTGGTCGCGGGAATTCCGCCCCTACCTGCGCGGCGCCGCCGAGCAGTTCGCCCCCGGCCACGAATCGCTCACCGAGCGGCTAATGAAACGCTGAGGTAAAAACAAGGTTTGCTTCTCACGCGCGCGCGATCACTTCGAAGTTGCTGCCGCGGCGCGCCAGCGCCGGCACGCGCAGAACCCAATCGTCCAGTCTCCGCGCCATCCGGTAGCCGGCGCGCCAGCCCGGAAACAGCCCGGCCAGCGGCGACGATCCGAAGTCGTACATCGCGACCCGCGTTTCCCAACCCGCC
>JADGNT010000002.1 GCA_017883345.1 Candidatus Solibacter sp.
ATCCAATCCCACGAGATGCCGGTCAAGACGGTGTTCATGTGGACCTTGCCGGCGAGCAGCGGCCACACCACCTTCATGCGTTCGATATCGGAAGATACGGTGTTGCTCAGTTCGCCGCCGAGTACGAGGAAGGGCTTGCCATCCACCATCAACTGAGTGGCATGGCCGCGCTTTTCCAGATGGGGAATCGCGGGAGCCGCCGGTTTGGTCTGTGCGCGCGCCACCAGGGCCAGGGAGCACAGCAGGATTGCGGAGACGGTGAACCTTACGTTGATCATGTTGTTCGCCTTTAGATTCTTATTTCACCGACACGCCCCATACGTTGGCGAGGCGCGATTTGCCGGCCGGGCCCTCCACTTCGAGGATGGCGGTGTAATCCCCTCCCGCTTTGTACTGGTGCACGGGATTCTGTTCGGTGGACGAGGATCCGTCGCCGAAGTCCCATTTCCAGGACGTGACCTTACCTTCGGATTCGTCTTGGAAGGCCACGAGCCGGCGGTCCATATCCGCCACATGGTACGACCATTTCGCCTGGATGGCCTTCTGGAATTGCGGTTCCAGCGGCATGAGGCGGAAGCCCACCAGGAGACTGGCGTCGCCGAACATGGTTTGTTTGTGCGAGAGATTCCAGAAACCCACGCGATTGCGCGCGTTGACGTCGTCGTAATCGATCACCGTCCAGGATAGGCCGATCAACTTGTTCTCCGTGAGGACGGATTCCACGGCGCGCTGCGGACTGTCGCAGGGAGAGTAGTCGAAGGGCGTGATCCAGAATTCCAGGACCAGTTTGCCGCTCTCGCCCGGTTTGAAGTTGTAGTTGTAAGCGGCGTTGGCGTAGGGCAATCGCTTGATGTACTGCGCGCAGCCCCAGGCCATCGCCCAGTCCTTGTCGCCGGGCGGGGTGAAGATATGGTAGTTCTGCGCGTGAACCCCGTGCGTCGCCCAGTGCGCTTCCTGCTGGCTGATGCGCGGGTCGATCACTGAGCGCGCCTGCCCCACCGCTTCGGGCGTCCAGACATCGCGGTGGTAGATATCGATCAAGGGCCCGCCGGAGAGGTCGCCATCCACCACTACTTCGAAGATGTCGTTGTGCAGGTCGGTGCGCGAGAAGTCCCAGTAATTGTCGTAGGCCTCGTACAGGAAGTAGAGCCGGTTGAGACCTTTGACCCATCCCACCTTGACCTTGACGTCCATGTTCTTGAGATCGTGGTTCATGCCGTGGCCCTGTTCCGTATCCATGAGCTGATCCATCCCGATCGAGTAACTATCGGGGACGATCGCCCAATCGTCGGTATTGCCGTCGATGCGGGGAATCTTGTCGGCAGGGAACTGAAAGATCTTAAAGGTGACGCCGGGACGTTCCAGACCGAACTGCGGGGTCAGAAACAGCAAGGCGAGGAAGGCGCAGACTAAACATCTCTTAGACATGGGGCATGACTCGTTGACGCGGCCGCTGCGCCGCCTGGACAAGGGGCAGCAGGAGAGGAACCAGGATACGTAACCTAGTATTCATACGGCCATCGATCCGTGCGGAAGGGAGCGGCTGGGAGGCCGGCCGCATTATAGAGATTGCAGCCTTCGGGGTAATTGTCCCAGGCGTAGCGCACCGCGGCCGGCGCGCTGACCTCGGCGCTCGTGACCACCACCGTATCGCCCTCGATCTTGGCTTCAGCGGACACGAACTTCCCGTCGGCGCCGGCGATTGCGAACCACTTCAGCGGCCCGTCCCTGGCCACCAGTCCGCCTCCAAGGTGGGTGAACTTCAGACGAATCGCATTGCCGGCGATCTTCATCGATTCGTACACCGGCCCGGAGTATTCCAGCTTGCGGCCGTAGACATTGGCCATCGCCATGCGCGTCAGCCGCTCTCCCAGCGGCGCCTTGTTGTGCGGATGCACGTCTTTGGGATCGCCGATGTCAATCGTCACCGCCATTCCCGCATGAGGCAACGAAAGCACCGCGGCCTGTCCTTCCCGTACCAGCGGATTATTGCTGATGTTCTGGAGCGCCGGCAGTTGGACCACGTAGAACGGGAGATCGGCCCTGCCCCAGACCTTGCGCCAATCCTTGATCAGCGTTTCCTGAACGTGAGGATAGAGAGCCACACCCACCTTGCCGCCGACAATCGATTCGCCCTGATACCAGATCACGCCACGAATTGCGTACGGAATCACCGGGTTGATCATGCCGTTGAAAAGGACTGTCGGATTGTGCTGGTCCTGCACCGGATCGCGTTGCCGCGCGGGCGGCGGGCCCGGCCGGGCGTTGATAGTCTGCGGAGGTTTCGGCGCCTCACTGGCCGGAGCGTCGGGCTTGGTCCGATAGAACTGGACCGCCGCGTCGAAGTGATCCAGCATAGGCTTCAAGAGCGGATCGGCCGCGACGGTCTCCCGTCGAATCCACGATTCCGCCGTGCTCGCTCCGAACGCAAGGGTCAGGAAGCCGACGGGTTGCTTCAGTTCGCGGTGCAAGTCGCGAGAAAACAGATAGCCCACCGCCGAGAACCCCGGCACATTTTCCGAATTGCAGATCTGCCACTCGCCCTGAATCTCCGTTTGCGGCTCGTAGGTCTTGGCCGCCTTGCCCGTGAACATCCGTACCTGCGGGTAGTTGGCTTCGGCGATCTCCCGGTCCTCGTCGACCAGCCCGGCATAAGTTGCCTTCTTTTTGGAAACCGTGAAGGCCATGTTGGACTGTCCGGACCCCAGCCACACCTCGCCAACCAGAACGTCGCTCACGGTGATGGTGTTGTTCCCGGCGATGGTCATCCGGAACGGACCGCCCGGCTTCAGATTCTTCAACCGGACCATCCATTTACCCTCCGCCGATGCGATGGCGGATTGCTTCTGATCGTTCAGCGTCACCGTGACACGCTCGCCCGGAGATGCCGCGCCCCAGACAGGAACGGCCATGCCGCTTTGCAGCAACATGTGATCGCCGAAGAGAGCGGAAGGCTTGACCTCCGCCACCAGCGGTGCACCCGCTGTGAGGATCAGCAGGGCAGTCAGTGTGGCCTTCATTGTACGTTCCTCCTGGTAATCGGCTCGCCTTCCTTGACGTCGATCTTCAGCCCCGAGAGATCGACGTTGCGCGCGTTCTCCATGACGAACCCCTTCTGCGCGCTGATTTTGCAGTTCTCGAATTTCACGTTCTCGATGGGGCTGCCAGTGAGACCGTGCATCATGCCAACCGAGTTCACGGTGCCGGTGATGTTGCGGATGGTCACGTTGCGGACCACCGGCAGCACCTTCGCCGGCGGCGCGATGGGCGGCACCATCCGCCACTCCATGTTGAACTCGAACGCCTGCCTGGTATCCTTCAACTGCATATCCCGATAGGTGATGTTCTCCACCACGCCGCTGCGGCTGGGCTGGGTCTTGAATCGGATGGGCGCCCAGTTGCCGGCGTCAGACACGCAGTTTCTCACCTCGACGTTGCGGATTCCGCCGGAGGTTTCACTGCCCATCGCCACACCGCCGTGCCCGTAGTGAAACCGACTGTTCTCGATCACAATGTCTTCGGCGGGCCGGTTTACGCGCAGCCCGTCTTCGTCCTTGCCGCTCTTGATCGAGATGCAGTCGTCGTTGACGTCAATATCGACGTTGTTGACGCGCACGCGGCGCGACGAATCGATATCGATTCCGTCCGAGCTCGGGATGTTGTGGTCGGCCGTGATGTTCACTCCGTCGATCAGCACATCCTCCGAATACAGGACATGCAGGCACCACACCGCCTGCTGGCGCAGCCTCAGGCTCGCGATGCGCACGCGCTTACAGTTCTGGAAGCAGATCATGCGCGGACGTCCGGTCCTTGGCCGAGGCGGCGCGGCGGCGCCGTCGGGAGCACGCGCCGGTTGGCCTCGTCCGAAGCCGCCGCGCGCCAGCCACTGGTCGCCGGACCCGTCGATGGCGCCCTCGCCAGTGAGTTCCACGTCCGTCATGCCCGTGAAGTTCAGGAGCGCCGAGGTCCACTCGCGTTCCGTGCCCTCCCAGCGGGTTTGGACTTGCGGATAATCTTCGGGATTGATCGACCCCTTCAGAACGCCGCCCTTTTCGATGGACAAATTCACCCCCTGTTTGAAGAACAGGGCGCCGGTGACAAACGTGCCGCCGGGAACCACGAGGGTGCCGCCGCCTTCGCGTGCGGCCTTGTCGATCAAGTTCTGGATCGCCTTGGTGTTCGAACTTTGGCCGTCGCCCAGAGCGCCCGCACTGGTGATCAGGTAACGCCGGGGTGCGGGCTGCGCCGCAGCCGGTGCGAGGGCGGCTAGGATCGACGCCGCGACGGCCCTCGTCAAGAACGAACATGTGCACACCACGCTTCATCCTCCGGAGCAAAGAGTCATCGCGAGGGTATCTCAACAGGCGGGTGGCGTGCAAACAGATTCGGCAGGATTCCGAAGTTTCGGTATGTGGAACACAAACAGGCCAGCCAGTCGGGGCGGATCCGTTGATAAATCAGCCATTTGTTGCACGGGACCGGGGCGGCTCTCGCTCGTGGAGTCCCTTCATTTCCGCGCCCTTGGTTCGGAAGTGCGAAACGAGAGATCGCGCGGCTGTACGCCGCGTGGTGGTGTCCAAACCGGGCGTCATGCCGCCGCCGGAGGAATCCCGGTCGACCCCCGACCCTCCGACACCCTTTTGAGAATCCCGATATGAGTTCTGGAAAGCTCACGTCCCCCGCAACGATGCTAAACTGCATTCGCTATGAGATCGCATCCGAGATTGACGGCCCTTCAGGCAATGGCGGCGATGCTCGCCTCGCTCGCGCCGGGATTGCTGCGGGCCGAGCAGCCGGATCGCTTTGCCGCGGTCGCGCCGCGGATGGAGGAGTTTGTCCAGAAAGGCGAGATCGCCGGCGCCGTTACGCTCGTCGCCACCAAGAACCGAATCATCCATCTGGCGGCCGCCGGCAGAACGGACCTGGCACACGGCCGGAAGATGAAGACCGATGACATCTTCTGGATCGCCTCGATGTCGAAGCCCATCACCGCGGTGTGCATGGCGGTCCTGGCAGATGACGGCAAGCTGAGCTTCGACGATCCGCTGGCGAAGCATCTGCCGGAGTTCGATGGCCTGATGGTGAGCCAGAACGGCCAGAGCGTCAAGCCGGCTCGCGCCGTGACCCTGCGGGACGTCCTCATCCACACGAGCGGGTTGGGCGAAATGAGCGATCGCGAGCCCGACCTGACGCTCGCCGAAACCAGCAGCAGACTGGCGCGCCAGCCGCTGCGGTTCCAGCCGGGCAGCCGGTGGGCCTACTCGACGGCCGGCTTCGACGTGCTCGGCCGGGTCGTGGAGGTGGCCAGTGGGATGCCGTTCGATGTCTTCCTGCAAAAGCGCCTGCTCGACCCGCTCGGGATGAAGAACACCAGTTTCTGGGTTGCCCCGGCGAAAGAGGCGCGCCGGGCGCACCCCTATCGCTGGAATCAGCAGGCCGCCAAGTTGGAAGAGACGACCATCCCCTACCTGTATAAGACGGCGCCAGCGGACCGCCAGCGTCCGCCGCTCGGCGGGGCCGGCCTCTTCTCCACAGCGGAGGACGTCGCCCGGTTCTATCAAATGATGCTCAATCAGGGCACTCTCCATGGCAAGCGCATTCTCAAGCCGGAGACCGTGGCCGAGATGACCCGCAAACAGACCGGCGCGATGAATGCCCGTCCCGGGATGCCCTGGGGACTGGGCTTCTGCGTCGTGGAAGATCCCACCAAGCTTCCGGCCAACAGCGTGCTCTCGCCCGGTTCCTTCGGCCACGGCGGAGCATTCAGCACGCAGAGTTGGGCCGATCCTTCCAGGAATCTGATCTGGATCGTCATGTTCCAGCGCGACGGGAAAGGGAATCCGGACAACTCCGACGTACGAATTGCCTTCCAGGAGGCTGCCGCGAAGGGAGTCGGGCTGTGAAGTTCTCTTTCGTTCTGCTATTGCTCGCAGGATGCGGCGCCGCGTTCGGGCAAGGCGCTGCCTTCGGGCCAGGCGTACCTCGGCCCAACCTGCTGGACAACATCGACCGGCCTCTGCGTTACACCCCGGACGGCCAGGACTTCGTCATCGAGAACGGCGGCGAGTTCTTCAACCGTCCGCTCTACGGCGGCAACACGGCCTTCCGTGCCGATGCGGGCGATCAGCCGGAGTTTTCGCTCTACCTGCCCGGGCACGGCGGCAACCTGCGTTTCGGCATCAAAACCACCGCCGGCGCGAAATGGCTGCACGAGACCGCCCGCATCACCGCCCGGTATCGTCCCGGCACGATGCTCTACGAAGTCCGCGATCCGCTCCTCGGACCGAATGCGGTGCTGCGCATCCATGCCATCGCCCTGCACCAGACCGACGGCCTGGCGGTGCTGATTCAGACCGCCGGCATCGCCGCGCCGCTGGAACTGGTCGCCGCGTACGGCGGACTCAGCGGCAAGCGGGGGGCCCGGGACGGCGACATCGGGACCGAAGCGGTTCCCATCGGCGAGTATTTCCAACTGAAGCCCGAGTCGTGCCAGGACAACAGTTTCACCTTGGGCGCCGGGTCCAGCGGCGCATTTACGCTGCGAGCCAAAGCCGCGACTATCGCCGGCCTCATGCCGCCCGGTGCGGCCCTGGCGACCGCCGATGCGCGCCAGTGGAACTCGGTCGAGGCCCTTCTTGCGTCCGTGAATCGGACCGCGGCCCCGCCCCTCCCGGTGATCGTTGCCAGAATCGCGATTTCTCCCGCCGCCTCGGCGCCCCTGTACTTTGCCCTTCAGCGGATCTCCGATTCCGCCGGGCCCGCCGTGGCCGAGGAGCTCGCCACCTACCGCGATGTCACCGCCGACGGGCCCGGCGTCGATCGGCGAACGGCCGCGATTCCGCTGGCTGCGACCTACGGCGCCGCCGATCTGCCCCGTATCTTTGCCGAAGCCGAGGAGCACTTCAGGGCTCTTCGCGGCCAGATCGTAGTCGAGACGCCCGATCCCTTTATCAATGCCGCCGCCGCCGCGCTCAATGTCGCGACCGATGCCGTTTGGGACGCGCCGCAGGGAGCGATCATGCACGGCGCCATCGCCTGGCGGTCCAGGTTGCTCGGCTGGCGCGGTCCGTACGCGCCCGACGCGCTCGGCTGGCACGACCGCGCCCGGCGCCATTTCACCTATTGGGCCACACGTCAGAACACCAGCCCCATTCCCGAAAAACTGCCGCCGCCCGACGAAGCCTCCAACCTGGCCCGCAACGAGGCCGCGCTGCACAGCAACGGCGACATGTCCAACTCCCACTACGACATGAATACGGTCTTCATCGACGCGCTCTTCCGCCATCTGCGCTGGACCGGCGACCTCGAGTTCGCGCGCAGGATGTGGCCGGTCATCGAACGCCATCTGGCATGGGAGCGCCGTCTCTTCCGGCGGGAGTACGGTCCGGAGAAACTTCCTCTGTACGAAGCCTACGCGGTCATCTGGGCCAGCGACGACCTCGGGTACAACGGCGGCGGCGCCACCCACTCCAGCGCCTACAACTACGATCACAATCTGCAGGCCGCCCGTCTGGCACGCCTTCTCGGCCAGAACCCCGCACCGTATGAAAAGGAGGCGGCGCTCATCGCCCGCGCGATGCGCGAATTCCTGTGGATGCCCGACCGTGGCATGTTCGCCGAATACCGGGATTACCTGGGACTGCAGCGCCTCCACCCCTCCGCCGCGCTGTGGAGTTTCTACCACACGATGGATGCCGGCCTGGTGAGTGCAGCCGAGGCGAACCGGATGGCCGGCTACGTGGACTCCTCCATTCCGCACTTCCCCGTTCGCGGCCCCGGTGTCCCCACCGACGACACGTATCGCGTCCTGGCAACCAGCGACTGGATGCCCTACAGTTGGTCCATCAACAACGTCGTGATGGGCGAGAACATGCACACCGCCCTGGGGCTTTGGCAAGCCGGGCGCGCCGGCGAGGCGTTCCGAATCGCCAAGGGCGCACTCCTCGCCAGCATGTTCATGGGGATCTGCCCCGGCAACGTCGGATCCATGAACTATCTGGATGTGTACCGGCGGGAATCCCAGCGCGACTTTGCCGATGGTGGTGGCGTCACCTCACGAGCGATCGTCGAGGGACTGTTCGGTCTCCGGCCGGACGTCCTCGTTGGTGAACTCCTGGTCGTTCCGGGACTCCCCGCGGCGTGGGATCACGCCTCGCTCCGCCATCCTGACGCCGGCGTTTCGTTTAGCCGTAACGGCGCCACCGATACCTACATCATCGAGCAGCAGTTCCCAAAATCGCTCTCGCTGCGTGTCCATTTGCCGGCGCGCGGAGACCTGCCCACGGTGACCATCGATGGCCGCGGCGTCGAGGTCCGGCCGGTTGCCGGCGATCCCACCCGCCTTGAAATTCTCAGTTCCGCCGCACCGAAGTGGCAGGTGCGGATTGAATGGAGATCGGCGGCGGAGCCGGTCCGGCCCGTGGCCGCCGCCTGGCCGCGCGAGACGGCAAAGATCCAACCTCACGTGGATCCGTCCGGCGCCGCCAGCACGGTGGAACTCACCCCGTACTTCAATGACCGCGTGACCCGGATCTTCCAAAACGAATATCGCTCGCCCCGTTCCCCCTTCGTCTCGCTGGCCACTCCGAAACAGGGCATCGGAGCGTGGGCCGGCCACGTCAACACGACCGCCGACATCGACGACACCGGTCTCCGCGCACTGGCGCGCGCCGGCCACGACCGGATCGCACTCCCCAACGGCGTCCCACTGGCGACTCCAGGGGAAGCCGGCGCGAGGAACGTGGTTTTCGTGTCGCAATGGGACAACTACCCCAAAGAGGTCACCGTGCCGTTATCCGGGAAGGCTCGCGGAGTTGTCCTTCTCATGGCGGGATCCACCAGCCACATGCAGAGCCGTTTCGAGAATGGCGAAGTGGTGGTGACTTATGCCGATGGCTCGGCGGAGAAACTCGAATTGGAGAATCCCACCAATTGGTGGCCCATCGAGCAGGACTATTTCATCGACGATTTCCAGTTCCGGCGTCCGGAGCCGGTTCCCATGCGTGTCAACCTGAAAACCGGGACCGTTCGTGTCATCGACATCGCTCAATTCAAAGGCCGCGGCGGTCCCGTTCCCGGCGGCGCCGCGACCGTGCTCGACCTGCCGCTTCAATCCGGCAAGGAGTTGAAGTCGCTGACGGTGCGAGCCGTCGCGAATGAGGTGGTCATCGGCCTGATGTCCGCTACCCTGATCCGTTAAGAGGACCTGCATATGTATTCGAGAAAAACCGCCCGCCTCGCCTCCCTGATTCTTTTGGCCGCATCCGCCGCGTTTGGGCAAATGGGCCGCCGCTGGCCATCGGAAAAGAAGATCGTCCCGGACCCGGTTACCGGTGTTCCCATCACCTTCCTGACCAGCACGGACGGCGCCTATCGCCAATCCAAGATCTATCAGACGCACCGGCAGTGGACCGCGGATGGCAAGTGGCTCATCTTCCGCGGCACGCGCGAGACCGGCTCGCAGGCGTTCGCGGTCAATGAAGAGACCGGGGACATCGTGCAGGTAACCGAGTCGGGATTCTCGGGGATGCTGTGCGCCGGGAACAGGACCATGAAGTTGTACGTTCTGTCGGGCGCCGGCGGGAGAGGGAGCGGCGCTGCGTCGGGATCGCGCCAGATTCTCGAGATCGACCTCGCCAGACTTTTCGCCGATGTCGCCGCCGGCGCCGTGAAGCCCGCCGCCAATTACCAGCGCGTCGGTGGAACCATCCCGGACACCCTGCAGGTGGACGGCAACATGGGCCTGGACGCCAACGACGATTTCATGTATTTCCGGGTGGGCGGCCCGGAAACCGCTCAACTCTCCCCCGGGCAGACCCTCCAGCCAGCCTTCGGCCCGCGATTCCGCCAGACCACCAGCGGTCTGCGCAGTATGAATCTGAAGACCGGGGAGATCCGGTTCATCGTCAATGTGGGGTTCCAGATCGGGCACGTGCAGTCGAATCCGTGGATGCCCGGCGAAATCGTTTTCTGCTGGGAAACGGGCGGCAAAGCACCGCAACGGACGTGGTTCGTCAAAGCCGACGGGACCGGCCTGCGGCCGCTGTATCCGGAAGCCCCGCAAGAATGGATCACGCACGAAGCCGTGATCAGCAAGGACGAGGCCGTCATCGCCATCCTCGGCCACCGCTCGATCGCGTCCGCCACACCGGACTCGGACTGGGGCATCTCGGGAACCATGGAACATCCGACCGGCGTGGCGATCGTCAATCTGCGGACACGGGAGTTGCGAATGGTGGGACAGGTTCCCACGTGGTCCCAGGGCCGTTCGGACTGGCACGTTGCCGGCTCGGTCGACGGCCGCTGGGCCGCCAGCGACGATTTCAGGTATGAAGTCTGGCTCATCGACCGGCACAGCGGCGAGATGAACCTGTTGGCCGGTCCGCAGAAGACCGGCGCGGATCACATTCACCCGACGTTCAATGCCGACGGCACGAAGATCGAGATTCAGTCGGCATTGATCTCGAAGGACAATCGGTCGTTGAACATTGCCGTTGTTCCGGTGCCCAAGACGTGGCTGAATCGCACGTACAGCACGAAGGCGCCGGAATAGCGCAGTCCGGTGATGTGGCGTAGGCGCGGACCAGGCAACAGTCTTAAAGACGCCAGGGCGCAAACGGCTACTGCCTTGACCGTGTCCGCCTCGGTTGCGTACCGGATTCAGATCATTTAGTCTGACAGCATGCAGCGCAGAACGTTCTTGCAGGCGTCGGTGGCCGCGTCGGTGGCCGCGTCGGCGGCAGCCACGCCAGTAGTGATGACGGTGCGGGGTCCCGTGGATCCCACCAAAATGGGCGTGATGCTGGTCCACGAGCACCTGTTCTCCAACTTCGGGGAGGAGCCGGCGGAGCCACCGGTCTACGACCGGGAGAAATTGCTGGCGGCGGTGGTGCCCTACGCGGCATCTGTGAAGAGGCTGGGCTGTGGCGCCGTGGCGGACGGCACCACGGCGTGGTTCGGACGGGATCCGCTGCTGCTGCGGACCATCTCGGAGCGGACCGGGCTGCACATTCTCACCAACACCGGCTTATACGGCGCGGCGAACGACCGGTACGTGCCGCGGCGCGCGGTGGAGCAGCCGGCGCGGGCCATTGCAGAGGAGTGGGTAAGGGAGGCCGAACACGGTATCCGCGACACGGGAATTCGGCCCGGCTTCATCAAGATCGGGGTGGATGCGGGACCTCTGTCCGAGACTGACGCCAAACTGGTTCGCGCCGGGGCGATGGCGCACAGGAACACCGGGCTGACCATGACGGTCCACACGGGGGACAGTGCGGAATCGGCGGGACGTCAGTTGGAGATTCTGGCGGAGGAGGGAGTCGCGCCGTCCGCCTGGGTGTGGATCCACGCCAATCAGTGCAAGGATGATGCGGCGATTGCCGAGATGGCGCGGCGGGGGGCGTGGGTCAGCCTGGACGGATTGGACCGCAAGACGCTGGACCGGCACGTGGAGTTGGTGCTGGCGCTCAGGAAGGCCGGCTACCTGCGGCGGGTGCTGTTGTCGCACGACGGGAACAGCTTCCGCGCGGGGGGCAAGAACCCGATGCGGGAGTGGTCGATGCTGTTCACGGACTTGCTGCCGGCGCTGCGAAACAGCGGGATCAAGGATGAGGAAGTTCAGCTCCTCACAGTCGAGAACCCCAGCAGTGCGTACACGCTGAACAAGCGCCTGGTTTGAAACCGTCCTCCGGTTTTTCCAGGATGGAGTCGGCGGTCGTGGTCCAAACGAATGGTTGCGGTTTATCGTTCCAGGCTCGCAGAAAGGCTTCGATGACGGACTGGAGATCGGCAACGCTCAGAAAGCTTGTCAATTGGGGGCTTGACAGCCAGCGTCTCCCAGAACTTGCGATCGCAGGCGGCGCGCCGGACGATCAGAGGCAAGAACCTGATCGCGAACGCAGACCGCCTGGGCCGCGAAGCTTTGCGAATCATCAGGAGCGGTATGATTCAAAGTGAAACCTGAAAAGGGGGTTGAATGGAAACGGGCCGGCAGCAGATGTTGGCACCGCGCCATGATCTACCAATGAATCGGAGAACGTTCCTTGGCGTTGCGGCAGGCTTGACCCTGGCGGATGCGGGCGCACAAACCCGCTCATCCATACCTGTCATCGATACCCACATCCACCTGTACGATCCGTCGCGTCCTCAGGGCGTGCCGTGGCCCAACAAGGAGAACAAGATTCTCTATCAAACATCTTTGCCGCCTCGGTACCGCAAGATCGTTGAACCGCTGGGCATCGTGGGTGCGATTGAAGTCGAGTGCAGCCCATGGCTGGAGGACAACCAGTGGGTGCTGGACATCGCACAAGACGACACCATCATGGTGGGAACGGTGGGGCGCCTGGTGCCCGGCACGTCCGAGTTTCGACCGAATCTGGAAAGATTCCACAAGAACCCGCTGTACCGGGGTATCCGTTATGGGCTGGGAAGGCAGGCAGGCAAGGAGTTCGACCGGCCGGAGTTTGTCGCCGACCTGAAAGCCCTGGCCGATGCGGACCTGGTTCTGGATACGGCGAATCCAAGCGTGGCGTTGCTGGCCGACGTGGTGCGCGTCAGCGACCGGGTTCCGAATTTGCGCGTGATCATCGATCACCTGCCGCAGATGTTACGGCCAGCGGAATCCGCGGCGCAGGCCTCCTATGATGTCAGCATGAAAGCGTTCCGCGACCGCCCGCAGATCTACGTGAAGGTATCGGAAGTGCTGCGCCGGGTAGGCGAACAGATTCCCGTGGACGTCGAATTCTACCGCCCCAGGCTAGACGAGGTACTGGACGTTTTCGGTATCGACCGGGTCCTCTACGGGAGCGACTGGCCGAACGGCGATCAGTGGCTGCCCGTTCCGGCCGGATTCAAGATCGTCCAGGAATACTTCATGGGCAAGGGACAGGCAGCGGCCGAGAAATACTTCTGGCGAAATTCCACCAGGGCATACAAGTGGGTCAAACGGACTGCCGCCCAACCACAGGCCTGACGTTGATCCTGCGGCGGCCCGCGAGTTGCGAGCCGCCGCGAGATGCACCCGTCAAAACCTGAGGTGGATGTTGCACTGAATAATGCGACCCGAGTTGGACTGGCTGGAAAGCTGCCCGAACTGTACGGCGGTCACGGTGATGTTCGGACTTCCGAACTGCGTGTGGTTGGTGACGTTCAGAAGATCTAGCGCCGTTTCCAGGGACAGCCGCTCATAGAGCCGGAAACTGCGGAGAATCTTGGCGTCCCAGTTGCGGACGGGGTCGTTCCGCAGGCTGTTGACGTACTGCGGGAAAATACGCGCATTATAGGTGTTGGGCTGATTCGCCGAGCGGCCTTCGAACCCTACGAAGCCGGCGGGCGGTGCGGTATTTCCGGTCCAAACCGCGGCCGGGGAGTACCACATGTTGATGTTCTGCAAGTGGGTCTGGCTCTGGTTCAACGCCTCCGCCACCTGGTCCACGGTGCCGTAATAGAACTGGTTGCCCCAACTAATCAGCGCGCCCGTCTGGTAGGTGTAAACCCAGCTCAACTGCCAGCCGCCCATGACATGGTTCAGCGGGCCGTGATTCAGCCACTGCTTGCCCTTGCCAAACGGCAACTGGAAGATCGTGCTCCACACGATGCGGTTGGGCCGGATATTGGAATTCAACTGCCATGACGGCTGGGGATCGAACTGGTTGGGCAGCCACTGCTGGCGGCCCCACATGTGGGCTACCTGCACATCCGATTGCAGTCCCTTCCACGCGCGGCGGTGGTACACCAGGCGGATTTCGTTGTCCACGGTGTGGCTGCGGAAGTAGTTGGCCTGGTTGAGTCCGAAACCGGCGTTGGGATAGGCGCGCAGCAGTTGCTGCACCTGCAAGGTGGTACCGGTGAACATGCCGACGGTGCTCAGGTAGTTGGCAAGCACCGGGTTGGAGGCTTGAATGGCTGGCACGGCGGCGAGGAACGGATTGGCAACCGTGGCCTGCATCGCCGTATCCACCGTGGCGCTGCGGGTGTTGAAGAAATTCCAGTACTGCGCCGGAAGGTAGCTGAGGTTGCGCGTCATCGGCTGCGAAGCGTAGCCGCCGCTGTAGGAGGCTTCGACCATGTCGTTGCCGAAAATCTGCCGTTGAACGGCGAGGGAATACCGCTGCTGCACGGAAGGCGCGTAGTCGCGCGGGGTATTGGTGGCCCCTTGTCCGGCCAGAATGCCGGCGCCGAGCGAACTGCCGAAAGGCATCACCCACCGCGACCCGTTGGCCAGGACCGGGAACGGGTCCTGCATGATATTCTTCGCGCCATAGTTGGCGGCCGCGCCCACTCCGCAGCAGAACGTCAGGCCGTTGTCGTTGGAAAGGTTCGTCGTGGTGGTCTGGCTGTAGCCATTCATCCCCGGCCGGGTATTCATGATGTTGTAGGTGTCGCCGTACCATCCCGTCCCGAAACGGATCACGGTCTTGGGGGTCAGTTGGTACACCAGGCTGACGTTCGGAAGGAACCGTTTGGTTCCCTGGGTGAAGTTACCGTCCTTCTGGCCCAGGTACTGGACACCACCGTTCAAGTTGAACTGGCCGGCAGGTACGGCGGCGGCGAGCGTTTGCACGGCGGCGTTGTTGGCGTTGGCCGGATTGGAGAGCAGGCTGGCGTAAGCGCCCTGTACGGCCGAAGCGTAGGGAGGAGCGTAGCTGAAATCGTACTGGCCCTCCAGACCGCGGTTGAACCGCTCCGTGTTGCCGCCTTCGTGCTCGAAGCGCACGCCGAAGCCCAGGCGCAGCTTCGAGGTGAGGCGGAAGTCGTCCTGGAAGTATACCGCCTGGTAGGGCGTGCTCCAGAAACCGGTATCGTTGGTGGTCAGGGAGACCGAGTTGGGCAGGCCCATCAGGTACGAGGCGTAACCCAATCCGGTATTGGTCGTGGCGGTGCTGGCGGTGTTATCCGCTTGCCGGACATACGTGTTGTTGAACGCGAAATTCCCAGAGGGATTGCCTCCGGCGGTAACTGAGGCATATTGATAACGGCGAATTTCGACGCCGTACTTGAAGGTGTGGTTGCCCTTGATGGTGGTCATCTTGGGGGCCAACTGCTCGGTGGTGCCGCGCTGGGTCAGCCCCGGAGCGGCGGCGTGGCCGCTCGATGCGTAATAGGCCATCCCGCTAATGTTGATCAACGGCAGAACGTTCTGGCTGCCGGCCTTGTCGTCGATATAGCTGGGCAGTCCGATTTTCGAAGGGGGGTACAGGAAATCGATGGGGAGTTTGCTGCCTTCCGAATACTGCGTGATGCTGAACGTCAGGTCCAGCACGTTGTTGGCGCCAATGGTGTAGAGGTAGTCCAAGCTGCCCCCGCGCGTGGGGCGCCACAGGCCGTTCGACATGATGCCTTTGAGCGGCGTCGAGTGCGCCCAGTCGTATTGATCCGAGAAGCGCTCGTTGTAATACCACTTGCCGTTCAACCGCTGGCGGTTGTTGATCATGTAGTCGAAGCGGTTTACGAAATCGGGAAACCAGTCGTTGTTGCCCTGGCTGCCGTCGTAGAAGTTGTTGGTGCCGTCCGGGTTCACCTGCCCCACCGGGTTGTTGGGCATCGGGAAGATCTGGTTCCAAAACTTGGCGACGGGGTTGGTCTGCATCGAGGCGGGCACGATGTTGTTGGGGAAAGGCGTGCGGGTCACGTGTCCGGCCACTGTCGTCGCCGTCCGTGGGTCATAGACAGTGTACGACGTGGGATTGGTCGGCACTTTCAGCAGCGCCGAGAAGTCACCGGTCAGCATAGCCGGCGTCGGCACCGTGTAGATAGGCGTCGAGTACGAAGGTGCGAGGCTGGTCAAGTGGCTATACGAAATGAAAAAGAAGAAACGGTTCTTGCCGTTATAGATCTTGGGAATGTAGACCGGGCCGCCCACCGCGAAACCGGGCGTGCTGACCTTACCGGAAGCCTGTTCCGGCCCGACCTTTCCGGTCGATTCCCAGTTCAAACGGGTGTAGTGCGGGGTGGCGTTCCAGCGGAACTGCTGCATCTGCCAGTAGCCCGACCCATGCAGATCGTTGCTGCCCGATTTCGTCGTGGCGCTGATGAAAGCGCCGATGGCGTGGCCCATGGATGCGTCGAACGGCGAAGTCTCGATGCGTACTTCGTCCACCGCCTCGGAAAGAGGCACGTAACCGGCGCGTCCGCCGTTGGTTCCGGTGACGGGGTTGCCGTCCAGCAGGAATTCGCTGAGCCCCGTGCCCAGACCGCCCGAATTGTAATTCGCGGTGGAGGCATGATCGAGCGCGCGATTGTTATCGGGCTGAAGGCTGCCGGTGAAACTCATGCCGGCGGCCATGGCCTGCAACAGGAACGGGTTCATGTTGCCGTACGGCAAGTGGGTAATGTCCTGGCTATTGAGCACGCGGCCGGTCGCGGCAGTGGTCGTGTTTAGCAGCGGGGCATCGGCGTTCACCGTGACGGAAGTGGTGGAGTCGCCGACTTCCATCTTCAGGTCGAGCGCCAAACGGTCGCCGGTACTCAAGCTGATGCCGGAGCGCTTTAGTGTCTTGAAGCCGACCGTCTCCGCGGTGACCAGGTAATCACCCGGAATCAGAAAATTGACTTCCCAATAGCCCGTCGAATTCGAATTCACGGGGTTAGAGACGTTGGTCTCCACATTGGTCACGGTCACCTTGGCGCCCGGAATCACAGCGCCCTGCGGATCGACGACTTTGCCCGTGATGCTGCCGCGCGATTCCTGCGCCAGGCAAGCACTTGCAGCAAAAAGTACGGTTGCGCCTGACAAAAGGAGGCGGCTCAGAGTGAAACGCAAACGCGCCATTCGAGACTCCTTCCAAGTTCCTTCCAAGCGGTCTGTCGCGCCCACCCACTGTATGGCGGCTCGCACACTCAATGGAGCGTAAGGACGCAGTAGACCTTCGGCTCACAGACCAGAAGCGATTCAGCCACAGTATGTCGAAATCTGCATCGGTTTGGGAAGAGGCTTTTGGATAATTGCATCTGTTTTACAACAGAGAACGCCGATGAGGGACTCGTAAGGCCAAACTCTAACGGCAGGGAAAAGGGTTACGTGGTACGCAAAGCAGCCCCGCCTGCTTCCCGAACGCCACGCTTTCAGGGTGCGCGTTATGCGATTCGAAACGGCGTCATGCCTTCATTGCATCATTTGCGATCCATGGGCACCCGCTCGACTGGCGACAGGGTTAACGGCATTTCCTTCGTCAGACCGTCCATCATCGGAACCGGTTTGGAGTCGAACGTGATCGTCGCGGGCTTCAAGCCTTCGCGCTTGGCCGTCAGAGTAATCGTCCCCGGCATCAGAGTGGAGCGCATGGCCACGCGGTTGATGCCGCACTCGGTGTTCAGGTAGAGATTGTTGGTGGAGTTGGGCCTGCCGGAGTTATAGCCGCCGCGCCAGACAGCGGGACCAGTGGCCGAAACCGTCCTCCCCACGGAATTCCAGGTGAAATCGACGCGGGCGTCGTCGGTCGGGCAACGCTCACCGTTGGCGTCGACCACTTCAAAGTCGATCAGCGCGACATCTTGGCCGTCGGCGCGGAAGCCCCCTGGAGCTGTGTGGAGGGTGAGCTTGATCGCCGCGGGAGCGCCGGCGGTCTTCAACTCATGCTGTGCCACGGCAACACCGCCTTTGTAGCCGACGGCCTTGATGGCGCCGGGCGTGAACGCGATGTTCGGGAAGGCATAGAGATATCCGTTCTCCGGCTGGGTGACCTTGCCTCGGGAAGCGCCGTTTACAAAGAATTCGACACTGTCCACATTGTTGGCGATGACATTCATCGTCTTGGTGGTGTTGGCCGGGTAGGTCCAATGCCCGATGATGTGGATGTCCGGCTTTTCGCTCTGCATCACGCGCTCGGCGAAGTAAGCCTCCTTGGGCAGGCGCACGGCGTCGACCTTGCCGCTGACGCGGCAGACCTCGCTGGAATCCTGCCGGCCGTCAGCATTGGAGTCGGTGAAATAGATCGAGGCGTAGGCCGCCCATTTGGACTTTTCCGGGTCGGTGTTGGAAATACGGCTGGACCAGAACAACCAATATCGCTTGACCTGTGCCAGGGCAAGGGTCTCGGAATTGTGGTTCCAGGTGTCGTTCGGTCCCTTCTTAAATCCGAAATAGGGAGGTGAAAAGTCATCCCAGAACCGGCGGGCGCCTTCCTCGCGGAAGTCCTCGGTTTCGATGAGGGGAGCCTTGTCGCGGACCTGGGCGCTGTAGGGTCCGCCGAGCATGGTGCCGAACCACTCCGTCACCGCCGTCGCACCCGGGTCCGTCAGCGAGCGGCATCCCATAATCCGGCCGCCGTGCGGGTCCAATTCCTTACGCAGGTCCACCATCTCCTGCATTTGGGCCGCGGTGACTCCCGTGTTGCCCGCCTCCCAGAAGAGCACGCTGGGGTTGTTGCGGAAGTACACGATGGTGTCGCGCATGACCTCCATGCGCTGCTCCCATTGGCGGCCTTGCGCATCCTCTTCCTTGTCGCCGCCGGGGGCGACCTGGACGATGCCGAACCGGTCGAACGCTTCGACGTCCGCCTTCTGCGGCGCCACGTGCATCCAGCGCATGTAGTTACCGTTGGAATCGCGAATCATCCGGGCGGTGAAATCGTGCATCCAGTCGGGATAGCCGGCGCCCACGCCGGCCCATTCGTTGCTGGTGCGCTGGGCGAATCCCTTGAAATAGACGAACTTGTCATTGATGTAAACGCCGCCCGAGCCGGCGCCGGCCTTGAATTCCGTCTTGCGAAAACCGGTCCTCACCTTGTTGACGTCGACCACTTTTCCATCGACGGTCAGGATGGTGTAAACGTCGTACAAATATGGGTCGTCGGGGCTCCAGAATCGGGCATTGGCCAGCGGGCCTGCGGCCTTCAGAACGGTCTTCGCGCCGGACAACATATCGACGCCGTCGCTCGTGAAGGTGGCGCGGACCGTGCCGTCTTTATCCACCACCACGCCCGACAAGCTGACGTTCGCCCGAGGGACCCTCCGATCGGCCGTGGCATTGTGAACCTGCGATTCCACCGTGACGTCGCAGGTGCGGCCCGCGATGTTGTAGTTGCCGCAGTAAATGTATGTGCCGGTGGTCTTCAGGCCGTAATACAGCGGCAGGGTCTGGTAGATCTTGCCCGTGACGTGTAGCCACACACGGCGGTTGATCCCGCCGTGGACGGGGTTGAAATCGTTGGCGTTCCACCGGTACGGAGTGTCCGTGGCGCGCTCCTTGTAGGCTGTGCGGTTGTCCACTTGCACCGCCAGCACGTTGTCGCGGTCGCCGAACAGCACCGCGGACGTGATGTCCACGCCGTAACCCGATATGCCGTCTTCATACAGGCCGAAAGGCTTGCCGTTGAAATAGATGTCTCCGGCCTGGCGCATGCCCTCGAACTCGACGAACACTTTCGATCCCGCGGCCTCGGCCGGGAGCTTGAAGTGCTTCCGGTACCAGTTCAGGCCCTTGTACGTGCCCCGATCACCGCCGCTATGGTCGATGATCACGCGGAACGAGTCGACATCGTTGAACGAATGCGGCGTGCTGACGGTCTCCCACAGGGAGTCGTCGAACGACACCTCCTGGGCGCCGGGCACGTCCTGGCGGATGAACTTCCAGCCCGAATTAAAACTGTAGGTGGCGCGCGGCGACGCCGGAGGCGTGAACGGTGGCTCAGCAGCCCAAGCCGGATTGCCGGGAACCAGAACGGTGAAAGCCAGCAGCGGTAGGAGAGCGTTCGACTTCATGCGAGCCAGTTTAGCCCCTCCACGATCTGCCGCGCAAGAGAATAAGACCAACAACTCGGAGAAGCCATCCCTCGTCTGTCGCTGAAACCGGCTGGTACAAGGACGGCGTGGAATTGCCGTGGCTCGCGAAGGGTGAATGTGATACCCGTCAGTGTCTGCGATCTGTCTCATGGAGGATCAAGCATGAATCGGTCGCGCAGATCCCGCGCTTTCGGCAGGCTGGTTGCCGGGGTATTCCTACTCCACTGGGCCGCTGCAGCCCAGGAACAAAGGCCCTCTTACTATCCGGAAAAACCGAGGGACGATAAGGCTGTGTACGTTGCTAAGGACAGCTTTCCCGTGGACGACGAGTTCAGCAATTCCTACGAGCATTGGAAGAAGATGGGCTCTCCCCAGAAGCCGACTCCGGCTCAGTATTCCGAGCTGGAACAATCGGGCCAGTTGCAGACCGTGTCCGCGCCCGGACCGATCGCCCCCCAGGGCGGGAAAGCGAAGGTGAGTCTGTCCCTGCCGCTGCACGGTGTCTCGCCGATCCAACTGACCTGGTAGGATCGGTTTGAGACCGGCTTCATGAAGCTGTTCGCGGGCCGTGTTCCAACCCTCCGTGCCAATATAGCTGAGACACTTCTCGTATCCTTAATTACAGAGCAGGGCGGAAAGGAATAGCAACGATGCCAGCAAAGATTGCGCTAATAACTAAAAAGGCCCGTTCATCCATAAATGATTACTGTGACACGTAGTGGGCCATCGGTGTCGCCTTTTCGAATCAGTCGCTTGCCCACATAGGTGCGTGGTCTTTCGGCACAACTGTACCCCAAACCGCGCCAT
>JADGNT010000231.1 GCA_017883345.1 Candidatus Solibacter sp.
AGGCTGCGGGCGACTTGATTGGGATGAAAATCGAGCGCCGCCATTGCATCGTGGATTTTCTTCGCCAATCCTTCGCTGACGACTGCGGTGCCGTTAACGACGGCGGACACCGTCGCTATAGAGACCCCCCGCCAAGCGAGCGACGTCTCGCATCGTTGATCTCGGGCGAGCCTGCATACTGTCGATTATAACGAAACGATTCGGAAGCAGCAATACTCCTTTCAGCACAGACTCCCCGGCTGAATGACCCCTATGCGCGCTCTTTGTAACTGATTCTAATTGTAAGTCAAACCCTGGGGCGATTCGATTCTTGGCAGTGACGTGCGAGTGCTTAACCGTTTTGGGAAGTGGTTTCGCGTGCGCCTCTCGGTGAGCCGCGATCCCCTGCGGGTAGTCGAAAATCAGCGTGGCCTGAATTAACGCATCCTTCAGGACCCTGACCCAAGCCACGGCGCGGACGCCGCCGGCAAAAACAAATGCGGCCAAGAGGAGGACCGAGATCACCATGGCGGGTGTACGGCCGATGCCATCGAAGCTGGCGATCGATACGATAATACCCAGCCCCGTGAGTTGGAGCTGCAAGAAAGGGATAAGCGTCCACTCAAAAATAACTTCACAGATTCGGTGCAATGGTGTAATTCCACTTCGGCAGTGTGTCGCTGTGTTTGAGGCGAAGAGAGGAGATCGGACTCGGGTCGGGTTTGAGGCCGGTAGGATACTCTTTTGGGTCCAGGTAGGCAGTCACAATCAAGCCAGTTTTGGTACTGGTAGGGCGAATGAATTTGAGCATCTTTTCATAGCTGTCCAGCGGCTCTGCGGCCCAGTTCTTGGAGATCTCTGAGAACAGACGATGCTCGATGGGATTCCATTTGGAGGCGCCGGTGGGATAGTGAGCGATCGTGACGGTGAAGCCGAATGGATTGCACAACTGCGCCTGAAGTTCGGTCTTCCAGGCCCAGGAACGGCAACTGTTGCTGCCGCCCGAGTCCGCCAAAATCAGCAGCTTGGGAACCCGGCCCCAGCGACGCGATCCTTCGCGTTTCCACCAAGTGGCGATGGCATGACCGGCGAAGGCGGGCGTATCGTGAGAGATGCCGACGCAGACGGCGCCGCGGTTGTGTGTCGGGTCGTAAATGCCGTAGGAGATGCCGACACCACTGGCATCGGAGGGGAAGTCGTGATCGTTCACCAGAACCGGCGAGCGATCCCATTTGGCTCCGGTGTTGTTGAAATTGCCGATCAGTTGGCGTTTCTTGGCGTCGACGCTGATGAAGGGAAAACCGTGTCGCTGGAAGCGAGTCCGCAGCGAGCAGATATGTTGGAATTGCTGGTCGCGGTAGGGGGTAGAATTGGTGGCGATCTGCTTGCGGTTGACGCGCAAAGAGAAATCCATTTGGTACAGAAGACGGGCGACTGTGTTGGCCGAGACCGGAATGTCGATCTCCTGAAGAACCTCGGCGATCTTCTCGGTCGTCTTGCGGGTCCACTTCAGTCCGGTGATGGGATCTCCGGCTGTGTCGTGCTCCAGAAGAATCTCGATGGCCTCGATTATTTCGGGCGTTTTTTTTCCACCGGCTTGCGCCCGCCGCCAGTCCTGCGCGCGCGGTCCACTGCCACATCCTGAGTCAACAACTGCTGTCGTCCGCGGGCCACGGTGTGTGGATCGAGATCGAGGAAGTCGGCCAGTTGGCGATCGCCGCCACGGCCCAGTTTCAGCGATTCCAGCCCGGCATACAAACGGCGCTGTCGCTCGTCCAGCAGACTGTAGAACAAGAGAATCGAGGCTTTCAATTCCTCCTCGGAGACCGCCAACACAGACGCATCCGGGAGAGTGGGGACGGCTTCCACGGTGCGGCGCGTCAGTAGCTGGCCTCGCTGGATGTCGCGGTCAGTGGCCGTGTAAAGGTACCGGCCCGAGACCATCTCGCGAGTCACGCGGCGCTGCTGCGTCAACTGATGCAGTGCGTCCGGCACTTCGACGTGCAAGGCGCGCGCCAGTTCATCGGCGAAAAAGCCGCGCGGGGAACGATTGACGAACCTTTCGGCGGTGGTCAGCAGCGTGCCGCTTCGCGAGAACCAGACGTCTGCTTGCGACCACAGTCCAAGGTCGTCAAACCGGGCGATTTCACGCAGCGTATAGTATCGGCCGCGATGGGAGTAGCTGGTGAGGTAATCGAGCGGTTTGAGCTTGCGGAAGACGGTGACGTCGACGGGGTTGCCGAGGGCTTGCTTCATTTCGTCGAGGGTGGCGATCTGATTGCGCAGCAGAAGCGCGCGCAGTGCATCGGAGCGGTAGGAGAGGGGTCTCATAATGTTATAGTACCGACTACGCCAATACCTCCTAATCGGTACTATACAAAATCGAAAGCGCGTAGGCCCCCACTCACCGATGACCACACAACGCCTGTGTTTGCAGCTTGTGACGGTGCTTCACACTTTAAGGATCAGTGCTGTGGCGAAGACAGGTTATGACAGGTAACCGACCACATGTGAGTAGTTAATGTTGCGGTCGCGCTAAGGCAGGGCTGCTTCTGCAGAAGCAGGGCCGCCGCGCCGGCCACCATCGGCGTGGCCATGCTGGTGCCGCTCGGCTCGAAATAATAGTCGAACCCCTGCGAGGTCCCGCCGCTGATGTAGTAGCTGTTGGCCACCTTGTTCCCGAAATACGCGTTCGTCAGCCCGAGGCCCGTGGGCAGCGCGGCGATGATCTTGTTGCCCGGCGCCACCAGGTCCGGCTTGGCCACCTGATCGAACAGCGTCGGACCCTTGGAGCTGTAACTTGCCATCTGGTCGTCGCCGCGCGACATGGTCTTCACGTCTTTCATGGCGCCCACCGTAATCGCGTAGGGATCGTTGCCCGGTGAACTAATGGTGCCGTAGCCCGGGGTCGCCTTCGAATTGTTACGGCCCTCGTTGCCCGCGGCCACGACCACCACAATGCCCGCCTTCCATGCCTGCTCCACCGCCTGGCACAGCGGATCGAGCGTGTAGCTCTCCATCACCGGACGGCCCAGCGAGAGATTGATGACCTTGATGTTGTACGTATTCTTCAGAGCGATGGCGCGCTGGATGGCCGCAATCACCATGCTGTCGGTACCCGCACCGTTCCGGCCCAGCACCTTCAGGTTCACGAACCTGACTTTGGGCGCCGTCCCGCAGAAAGTGCGCGTATAACTCGACCCCGTCGATTGCGACGCATCGCCGCCCACGATCGCCGCCACGTGCGTGCCGTGGCCGTAGCGGTCGAACACATCGTTGCCTTCGGCCAGATTGAAGCTTTCGGCGTAGACCACGCGGCTCGCCCCGGTCGAGGTTTGCAGGTCGGGGTGGCTGTCCATGATGCCGCTATCGATCACCGCCACCGTCACGCCGGTTCCGTCCCAGCCGTGCTGGCGGGCGATGCTGGCGTTTATTGCGGGGTTGGCATAGTCGCGGCCACGCGCCGGTCCGGCGCCACGTATTCCACGTCGGGATCGTTTTCGAGATCGGCTAGCGCGCTCGCTGGCAACGTGTAGACGGCACTGTTGACTAGTTCCAGAGTGCGCTTCAACCTACCGCCCACTTGGGTCATCTTGGCGTGATGCTTTGCATCGGGCCGGCGTGTGTAGCGGACAATGACGGACACCTGCTGGTCCGGCGGGACCGCAGCCAGGTCCCGCGAAACCTTGTGGCTAGCGGCGAATCCGAAGGTCGCGGTCAGGAGAAAGAGAAGAGCGGTTTTTCGTATATACACGACCAACACGAATGCACGGCAGGCTCCATTTCACGAACCCTTTAGTTTCATGAGTGTATCTTCTGACGCCTGAGACACAATGTCCTCCTCGGGCGCTTACGGGACATTCTGTCTCATGGCGTAGCGCGGGCTGTGTGGCGGGGTCGAAAAAGAACCCTCGTGGCGCACGCACTCCTGCGTGCAGCGTCGAGTCTCACTCGACGCCTCTGCGCCGTGGGCAGCGGGCGGGCGTCGGCAAAAGTGCCGACGCGGCACGCAGAAGTGCGTGCGCCACATCTGCCAGTCGGTTTCTCATGAAGTTTCGCGGGCCGAAGGCCCATTCCAACAGACGACAAAAGGCGATTGTCTGTCCCGTTTGTGCCACAATTCTCTGGTGCCTTACCGGTCGTCTCTTGGTTCGATGGTCTCGATGGTGCGGGACCGAGTGATTTCTCCGCTGGAACTGGTGGACGCCCACCTGCGGCGGATCGAGCAGCGCAATCCGTCGATCAACGCGTTTGTCACGGTGCTGGCGGATGCGGCGCGGGAAACGGCGCGCGTGCTGGAACCGGGCGGCACGCTTGGGTTGCTGCACGGCGTCCCGGTCACGGTGAAGGATTGCTTCGATATGGCCGGCCTCGCGACGCGGGTAGGGTCGGTGGAACGGCCCCAGACGCCAGCGTCGCGGGACGCTACCGTAGTGGCGCGCTTACGCGCCGCGGGGGCGATCGTGATCGGACGCACCAACACGCCGGAAATGCTGAAGCGCTACGACACGGATAACGCGATCACCGGGCGCACCAACAACCCGTGGGACGTGTCGCGCACGCCCGGCGGGTCGAGCGGCGGGGAGGCGGCGGCGATCGCGGCGATGTGCTCGGCGGGCGGGGTGGCGAGCGATGGCGGCGGTTCCATCCGCATGCCGGCGCACTTCTGCGGCGTCGCGGGGCTGAAGCCGACGCCGGGCCGGATTCCGGGCACCGGGCACACGCCGTCGCTGGGCTACCCGGCGGGGCTGGTCACGGTGGTGGGGCCGATGGCGCGCACGGCGGCGGATCTGCGGCTGCTGTTTTCGGTGCTCTCGGGGTACGACGGGCAGGACGCGTTCTCGGCGCCGGCGCCGCTGCGCGAACCGCTGCTGGACGGGGTCCGGATCGGCGTGTGGGAGCAGTTCTACGGGGTGCCGGTGGACCCGGAGATCCGCGCGGCGGTGCGCATGGCGGCGGCGCTCGCGGGCGATCTCGGTTTCACGGTGGACGGGTTCGAGCCGCGGGGCCTGGAACGCGCGCCGAACCTCTGGAGCTTCTTCTTCAGCCAGTGGCTGGACGCGGGGAAAGATCTCACGGCGGAAGCGGCGCTGCTCCATCTGGCGGCGCGCGCGGCGATGCGCGCCGCGCTGTTGCGCCAGATGGAGCCTGTGCCGGCCGTCCTGATGCCGGTGTTCGGAATCGCCGCCTTTCGCCACGGGGAGAGCCGGTGGCAGGTGGAGGGCAAGCAGATCGGGCTGTTCCAGGCGGGCATGCCGGCCGTGGTCGCCAACGTACTCGGTCTGCCGGCGGTGACCATTCCGATGGCGGTTTCGAGCGCGGGAGTGCCCATCGGGGTGCAATTGATGGGGCGGCCATTTGAGGACGAACTGCTGCTCGGGATCGCCATCCGGCTGGAGCAGGCGCGCGGCCCGTGGGCCGGGATCATAGAATAGTATTGATGATTCCGAAATTATGCCTGCTTTTGGGATGCGCGGCTCTGGCCTGCGGGGCGCAGCCGCAAAAGGTATTTCCCTACGCCTATTCGCAGGAAGACCTGCCGAACGGGTTGCGGCTGATCACGGTCCCGACGGATTACGCCAACATCGTCGCCACCTACATCGTGGTGCGGACCGGCTCGCGCAATGAAGTGGAGCCGGGGCACACCGGGTTCGCGCACCTGTTCGAACACCTGATGTTCCGCGGTACGGAGAAGTACCCGCCGCAGAAGTACAACCAGACGCTGAACCGCATCGGCGCGGCATCGAACGCGTCGACCGACGACGATCTCACGGTGTACCACACTACATTTTCCAAGGAAGATCTGGACGCGGTGCTGGCCATGGAGGCCGACCGCTTCCAGCACCTGAAGTACGCCGAACCCGAGTTCAAGACGGAGAGCCTGGCGGTGCTGGGCGAGTACAACAAGAACAGCGCCTCACCGTTCAGTAAACTCAACGAGGTGCTGCACGACACGGCGTTCGACAAGCACACCTATAAGCACACCACCATGGGATTCCTGAAGGACATCGAGGACATGCCCAACCAGTACGATTACAGCCTCAAATTCTTCGACCGCTATTACCGGCCGGAGTACACCACGATCATTGTGGTGGGCGATGTGAAGGCGAAGGCCGTGCGCGCCATGGTGGACAAGTACTGGGGCGAGTGGAAGCGCGGGAGTTACCAGCCGGATATCCCGGTGGAGCCGGCGCAGAACGGGCCGCGCACCGGTCATGTGGACTGGCCGAGCCCTACGCTGCCCATCGTGGTGGTGGCCTTCAAAGCGCCGGCGTACAACGATGCGACCAAGGAGACGGCGGCGCTGGACGCGCTGGCGAACCTGGCGTTCTCTAACACCAGCGACCTCTACCAGAAGCTGGTGGTGCAAGAGCAGAAGGCGGATGCAGTTTCGGCAAACGCGCCGGGAAACGTCGATGCGGGGCTGTTCGAGATTACCGCGCGGGTGAAAAAGGTGGAGGACATGGATTACGTGCGCGAGCGGATCCTGGAGACGGTGAAGACGTTCCAGGAGAAACCGGTGGACACGGCGCGGCTGGACACGGTGCGCAAGCGGCTGCGCTATCGGGTGGCGCTGAGCATGGATAACAGCGACACCATCGCGCAGATTCTTTCGTATTACGTCGCGCTCAAGCGAACGCCGGAAACCATGAACGCGCTCTACGACCAGTACGCGACGCTGACACCGGAGGACGTGCGGCAGGCCGCGGCGAAGTACCTGGTAGAGAAGGGCCGGACGATTGTCACGCTGACAGGCCCTGGGGGTGGGAAATGAAGTCAATGGTGGGGCACGCTTCAGCTTGCCAACGCCCGCTTGCGGGCGCATTTTTTCTCGGCTGGCTTTTGCTTTTCGCCTCCTGCGCCTCAGCGCAGATTCGCACCGTGGCGCTGCCCGGGAAATCGCCGCTGGTGACCTTCCGCATCGTATTCACGACAGGGTCGGCGGCGGACCCGGCGGATAAACCGGGCCTCGCGTATCTCACGGCGCAGATGATCGCCGATGGCGGCACCAAGCTGCTGACATACAAGCAGGTAACGGACGCCCTGTTCCCCATGGCGGCCGGAGTGAACGCGCAAGTGGACAAGGAAATGTCCATGTTCGGCGGCGCGACGCACGTGGATAATCTGGCGGCGTACTACAAGCTGCTGCGCGGCATGCTGCTGACGCCCGGTTGGCGCGAGGACGATTTCCGCCGCGTCAAGGACGACGCTATCAACGCCATCAAAGTAGGCCTGCGCGGCAATAACGACGAGGAGTTAGGCAAGGAAGTGCTCTACGAGACGCTCTACCAGGGGACGCCTTACGGGCACTTCAACGGCGGCACGGTATCGTCGCTGGAGAAAATCTCGCTGGACGACGTGAAGGCGTTTTACAAAAGCCAATACAGCCAGTCGCAACTGATTATCGGAATCGCCGGCGGGTATTCTCCGGCTTTCCTGGCGTCCATGAAGAAGGACTTCCAG
>JADGNT010000232.1 GCA_017883345.1 Candidatus Solibacter sp.
ATCGTCGATGCGCTCCAGCGGCGTGCCGCATGTCCGGCAGATGACGGCGTGGCAATCGCCGCGCGCGATGGGGTCGGGGACCGGCTTGGCGCACGCAGGACAGTAGAAATCGGGTGTTTCCATGCTACTTCGCGGCGGCGATGGAATCGACTTTCAGGTTCTTGCCGGCAGCGTCGAGCGTGCCCACCACGGTCACTTTCCTGGCGGCGAATTGTTCCGGCGTCTTCTGGTCGCTGAGCACGTACGACTTCTTGGCTTTGGCGTCGTACAGCACGTACTTGCCGTTCATGCCTTTGACGCAGTCCAAGACGCACTTGGCGTCGGAGGCCGCCTTCATGTCTTTGTGGTCGCCGGTGGCGCACATATTGTCCGTGATGATGCCGGCGAAGGTCTGCGGCCCGGCGGCGAAGGCCATGGCGGCCGCGGCGAAGACAACTGCAATCTGCTTTTTCATTGGATTTTCCCGTTCTTTTTTTTCGATTTCCAGCCTGTAAGGGTGTGGCCCAGTCGGTGGCACAATCGCCGGCCATTTTCGCTATTGTACCGCGTCCCGCCTTTCTCCCCCCCGGCTGCTAAACTGGATTTCTGGTGGGACCATTTTATAGCCGCGCGGAATTAGTCGAACAACGTGCCCTCTGGAAACGCCAGGGCAAGACTGTGGTCTTCACCAACGGCTGCTATGACCTGCTCCATCCCGGCCACGTTCGTCTCCTCGAACAGGCGCGCAGCCTCGGCGACATCCTGATCCTGGCGCTGAATTCGGACGCCAGCGTGCGCCGCATGAAAGGTCCGTCGCGCCCCATGATCTCTGAAAGCGAGCGCGCCGCCATGGCTCTGGCCCTCGCCGCCGTGGACGCCGTCACCCTCTTTGACGAAGATACGCCGCGCGAACTCATCGCCGAGGTCCTCCCCGACGTCCTCGTCAAAGGCGCCGATTGGTCGCACTTCATTGCCGGCCGCGGGGAAGTGGAGGCGGCTGGCGGGCGCGTGCTGACCGTCTCCCTGGAACCCGGCTATTCTACTACTAATATTGTCGAAAGATTGATCAACCAGCCTTGATTCATCCTGTCGTTCGAGACCTGTTCGTCGACCTGGCACGCCATCCAGGATTCCAGGAGGTGCTGCATTGCGTCAGCACCGGCGGCAACGCATCCCTGTCCGGGCTGACGACCACCGCGAAGGCGGTCTACGCCGTACTCTTATGGCAGTCCGCCGGACGTCCCCTGGTCATTGTAGTAGATGGCAATAAACAGGCCGAGGACCTTTCCGAAGCCGTCAACAGCTTTTTCAACCTGCTCGTGGCCGATGACCGCCATGGCCCGCAACTCCTTCCCGCTCTAGATGTTCTGCCCATGCAGAACCTCTCGCCCCACGCCGAAATCTGCGAGCAGCGCGCCATCGGCCTGTGGAGCTTGGCCACCCAGCGGACGCCCATCACCATCCTGCCCGTGGCTTCCGCCCTGCTCCGCATCGAGCCCGCCGACTACTACCGCCAGCTCACCCTCCGCATCCGTGCCGGAGAGGAGTTGCCGCTCGAGGAAGTGGTCTCCCACCTGGAGAGCATCGGGTACCAACGGCGCGAGCCCGTCGAGATGGTCGGCGAGTACTCCGTGCGTGGCGGAATTCTCGACGTGTTTTCCCCCGAATCGCAGAAGCCCGTGCGCATCGATCTCTTTGGCGATCAGGTGGAGTCCATCCGGCGCTTCGACGTGGATTCGCAACGCTCCGTCCTGAACGTGGAAGACTGCGTGCTACTACCATTGACGGAGTATCAGAAGTCACGCCCCTTCCTGAGCCAATTGCAGGACCTCATGCGCCATGCCGGCATCCCCGGCCGCGACCTGCCACCTCCCGGCGAGGCGTTCCCCGGCTGGGAACTGGTCGCCCCCATGCTCCGGCCCCGCCACGCGTCCGTCTTCTCCCTGATGGACCGCCCGGTCGTGATCTGGGACGAGCCGGATCAGGTGCAGTCGGCGGTCAAGCGGCTGTGGACCCGATTGGAACAGATCGAGCGCTCCCCGGCCTACGATCCGGATCGCGTCTTCTTCCGCTGGGAGGAACTCGCGCGCCTGGCGCTCGGTGGACCGCAAGTCGTTTTCCAGCAATTGGATATCGGATGGTCGCCCTCCGGCCGCGAAACCAGCACCCACATCGCAACCCGCCCCGCCATGAGCTTCCACGGGAACGTCCAGGTGGCGGTCGCCGAAGCCCGGACGTTGGTGGAAGCCGGCAATAAGGTGGCCTTCTTCGCCTCTGCTACAGGTGAAGTAGAACGCTTGGCCGACATCTTTAACGAGTACGCGATTCCCTACCAGCTCGGCCTGGAACAGTTCGAATCCACACCGGCGTATCTGGCGCAGCGCGCCTACATGTCCGGCACGTCGGCCCACATCTACCTGGTCAAAGGCGTCGTCCGCCACGGCACCGCGTTTCACGATTCCAAACTCGTACTATTCGGGTCGGAGGACCTTTTCGAGACCTCCGAACTGATCTCCCGCGGCCCATCGTCCAAAACCGCGCGTGAGACCTTTTCCGCCGACATCATCGACCTCAAGCCCGGCGACTACGTGGTCCACTCGGAACACGGCGTCGCCCTGTACCTCGGTCTGCGCGAGATCTCCGGCGGTGAGAACAAGGGCGATTACATGGTCCTGGAGTACACCGGGGGAGCCAAGCTCTACCTTCCGCTCACCCGCATGGACCTGGTGCAGCGCTTCCGCGGCGCGGGCGAGTCCAAACCCGCGCTCGACCGCATGGGCGGCGCCACCTGGACCCGTACCAAGTCGCGCATCAAAGCCAAAATGCGCGACATGGCCGACGAACTACTCAAGCTCTATGCCTCCCGCAAGATGACCGAAGGCTTCATCTACTCTCCGGATAGTAATTGGCAGCGCGAGTTTGAGGACGCCTTCGAATTCACCCCCACCCGCGACCAGATTACCGCCATTTCCGAGATCAAGCGGGATATGGAGAGTCCTCAGCCCATGGACCGCCTGCTCTGTGGCGACGTCGGGTTCGGCAAGACCGAAGTCGTCATGCGCGCCACCTTTAAAGCCCTCGGGGATGGCAAGCAGGTCGTTATCCTAGCACCTACCACAGTATTAGTATTTCAACATTTCGAAACCTTCAAACGCCGCTTCCAGCCCTTCCCGGTGCGCGTGGAGATGTTCAGCCGGTTTCGCACTCCCAAGGAGTTGAAGGCTGCGGTAGCGGATCTGGCCGAGGGCAGAATCGACGTCGCCATCGGCACCCACCGCCTGTTTTCCGAAGACGTCCAGTTCAAAGATCTGGGCCTCGTAATCGTCGATGAGGAGCAGCGCTTTGGGGTCAAGCACAAGGAGCGTCTCAAACACCTCAAGAAAGACGTGGACGTGATCAGCATGAGCGCCACACCCATCCCTCGCACACTACATATGTCGTTGCTTGGCCTGCGCGACATGTCGGTGATCGAGACGCCCCCCAAGGATCGCCTCGCCATCCACACCGTGGTAGCGCCGTTCCAACCCGAACTCATCCGCCAGGCGCTGGAACTGGAGTTGGCACGCGGCGGGCAGGTCTACTTCCTGCACAATCGCGTGGACTCCATCTGGACGCGCGCCCACTCCATACAGGAAATGGTGCCCGGGGCGCGCATCGGCGTCGGACACGGCCAGATGGGCGAGGCCGAATTGGAGAAGACCATGCTGGGGTTCATGCGCCACGAGTTCGACATCCTGGTCTGTACGACAATCATCGAAAATGGTCTGGACATTCCCCTCGCCAACACCATGATCATCGAGAATGCCGAGCGCTACGGCCTCTCCGAACTCTATCAGTTGCGCGGGCGCGTAGGCCGGTCGAACCGGCGCGCCTATGCCTACCTGCTGGTCCAGCCCGATACCGAGCTCACCGAAATCGCTCGCAAGCGTCTCGCCGCCCTCAAGGAATTCAGCGACTTGGGCGCCGGCTTCAAGATCGCCGCCCTGGACCTGGAGCTGCGCGGCGCGGGCAACCTCCTCGGCGGAGAGCAGCACGGCCAGATCAACTCCGTCGGCTTCGACACCTACGTGCGCCTGCTCGATGAGACCGTCCGCGAACTCAAGGGCGAGGAAGTCGTGCCGGAGATCCGTTCGGCCCTCAACTTGAGCCTGGATATCCGCATTCCCCCCGAGTACATCGCCGACGAAAACCAGCGCCTCCGCGCCTACCGGCAAATCGCCAACGCCACCGACGACACGGCCCGCGACCGTGCCGAAAAGGAACTGGAGGATCGATATGGCCCAGTGCCGGAGCCGGTGCACAACCTGGTGGTCTATTCGGCGCTCAAGACACTGGCCGAGCAGATCGGCATTGAGGCCGTGGACCGCCGCCATAACCTGTTGAATATAAAGTTCCACGCGGAAACTCGCGTCGATCCGGCGCGCCTCATGAATATCGTCGGTAAAACCCGCGGCGCGCAGTTCACTCCGGCAGGCGTATTGCTATTGCCTTTGGATGGTCAAACCGCGGCCGGCGACATCCTCCGCTTCCTCACGGAGAAACTCTCCCAACTGCGCTAGGGGACAGACCAGACTCTGGGGACAGACCTGCCTGTCCCAAGGCGCGCTTTTTGCGCCGCGTGGTGGGTGCCCTCTGGGCACGGGTCTGTCCCCGGGTTGTCGTCCCCTGGTTGTCCCCGGTCCGCCGTCCCCGTGTCTTGCCATGCTTTGCTAAAATAAAGGATCAGCTATGTTTCGTAGGTTTGTAGTACTCATCGCGTCCAGCCTCGCGGTTTGCGCCGCGGCAGACAACGTCAAGATCGTCGAAGAGATCGCCGCCAAAGTCAACGGCGATATCATCACCCGCGGCGAACTTGCCAGGAAGCGCCTTGAGGCCGAGGCCGAGGCCAAGCGGCAGGGCCTCAGCGGGCCCCGCCTCCAGCAAGCCGTCGACGAATATGCCGCCCACGCGCTCAGTGATGAGATTGACACACTGCTCCTCGTGCAAAAGGGCAAGGACCTCAATATCAACGTGGACCCCGAAGTGACGCGCCGCCTCGCCGAAATCCAGGTGCAGCAAAAGATCTCCGACCCTGACAAATTCCAGGCCTTCATCCGCGAAAACACCGGCATGACTTACGAGGATTTCAAGCTCCAGATGAAGAACCAGATGCTCACCCAGCGCGTCATTGGCCAGGAGGTTGCGCGCACTGTCAACGT
Organism: Candidatus Solibacter sp.; assembly: GCA_017883345.1. GTDB lineage: Bacteria > Acidobacteriota > Terriglobia > Bryobacterales > Bryobacteraceae > Solibacter. The sequence goes on from JADGNT010000232.1 coordinate 5,178, forward strand.
GCCGGAAGCCGAGGCGCAGAAGTTCTACGAGGAGCACAAATCCGAGTACATGCGCAGGGAATCGCAGGTGTTCCTCAGCCAGATCGTTATTTCCATCCAGGGCAAAACTCCCGAACAGGTGGTGGTCGCCGAAAAGAAAGCCAAGGATCTGGCGGCGCGCGCCCAAAAGGGCGAGAAGTTCAACGAACTGGCACGCGACAACTCCGATGACGTGGAGACCGCCACGAACGGCGGCCAGATCGGACCCATGTCCAAAGGCCTGATGGACAAACCCATCGAAGACTTGGTGTTCGCGCAGAAGAAGGGCTTTGTCAGCGACCCCATCCGCCGGCCGGCTTCCTTCCTGATCCTGAAAGTGGATGATCGCGTCGAAGCCGGACAAGCATCCTACGAGGAAGTAAAGGGTGAGATCCAGGACCGCCTGACCCAGACCAGGATGCAGCCCAAGGTGCGCGTTTACCTCACCTCGCTGCGCGAGGATGCGTTCCTGGAAATCAAGGAAGGCTACATCGATAGCGGCGCCGCACCCGCCAAGGACACGCGCTGGAAGGACGTCGCCCAGTTGAAGCCCCAGACCACCACCAAGGAAGAAGTCGCCGCGCGCGTGAAGCGGCACCTCCTGTGGGTGATTCCGGCCGGCACCGTGAAGCAAACCAAGCCCAAAGTGCCCCCCTCGCTCGCCCCCGCGAAAGCCGCCGCCGCCGACAAAGCCTCCGCCCAACCCGCGGACAAGCCCGCCAGCCTCGCCGCGGTTGCCGAGAAAAAATGAAATCGCCTTACGTAAACGAGCTCAAGCCGAATCAACTGGTCGAGACCAGTTTCCTGGTCCAATCCAAGGAGATCCGGCAGAAGAAGGGCGGCGACCTGTATCTCTCGCTGTTCCTGGCCGACCGCACCGGCGAACTCGACGCCAAGATGTGGGACAACGTGTCCGACGTCCTCAACGAATTCGAACGCGACGATTTCGTCAAGGTGAAAGGCATCATTCAGGTCTTCCACAACAAGCCGCAGATGACCATCCACAAAGTGCGGCGCTTGGACGAAAGCGAGGTGCAGTTCACCGATTACTTCCCTTCGTCCAAACGCGACGCCGGCGAGATGTGGCTCCAACTGCGCGGCATCGTCGCCGCCATGCGCAATCCGCACCTCAAGGGACTGCTGGAGGCGGTGCTGGACGATGAAGACATCGCCCGCCGCTACCGTCTCGCGCCCGCCGCCAAGCAGATTCACCACGCCTTCCTCGGCGGCTTGATCGAGCATGTGCTGAGCGTCTGCGGCATGGCCAAATCCGCCGCCGCCCATTACGCCAACATCGACTACGACCTGCTGATCGCTGGCGTCGTGCTCCACGATATCGGCAAGATTTACGAGTTGAATTACGAGCGCGGCTTTTCCTATTCCGACGAAGGCCAGTTGATCGGCCACATCTCCATCGCCATGCGGATCGTGGGCGACAAACTGCGCGCCCTGCCCGATTTCCCGCCGCTGGTGCGCTCGCTGGTGGAGCACATGATCCTCAGCCATCACGGCAGACTGGAATTCGGTTCGCCCAAGGTGCCGCAGTTTCCCGAGGCGCTCCTGCTGCACTGCCTGGACGACCTCGATGCCAAGATGGAATCCATGCGCGCGCTGATCGAGAACGATCGCCAGTTGGAAGGCTGCTTCACCACCTACAACCCGGCGCTGGAGCGCGCCGCGTTGAAGAAGGATCGCTACTTGAATCCAGCGCCCGCCGCGGACGCCGCGTCCTCCACAGCGGACGCCAAACCCCCGGCGCCGGCTCCCGCGGCTCCGCCCCGCGCGCCCGTCGCGGCCGGCAACTCCCTCATGGCCGAGAAAATGTTGCAGGCCGGCCTGCTCCGTCCCAAGGCAAACTGATGTTTAAGACCCCGCACGATGTTCCTCCGCCGCTGGAGTTGGCGTGCCTCAAGGCGCTCTGGTCATTGCAGGAAGGCAACGTCAGGGCCGTGCAACAGGTGGTCGCGCTCTCCCGCCCCCTGGCCTACACCACCATCATGACGGTGTTGGACCGCCTGGTCCACAAAGGCAAGCTGACGCGCCGCAAGGTGGGCCGCGCCTTCGTCTATTCCCCCGAAGCCTCCCGCGACTCCATGCGCCGCGCCGCCGTCAGCGAATTGCTCGACGGCTTCTTCGATGGCTCCGAAGCCGAGTTGCTGGAGTTCCTTCGCCCCGTCGCCGTGCCCGCCCCAAGCGCTCCGCCCGCCCACGAAGACCGCCAGATCGACACCGTCCTGCTGTAGGG
>JADGNT010000233.1 GCA_017883345.1 Candidatus Solibacter sp.
CAGTTTCCGTGGCGGTGAGTTCCTCGCACAGGTAGCGGACCGCGGTATCGTGGGCCGCCTGCGTCAGATGATGCAAACAGACCGTCAGCGTCTTGGCTTGACCGCGCACAAGATCGGCGAAATCTTCGGCGTCCGCGTCACCAAGAAACTGAAGGGGAAACTCAACACCACGCTGGAGCAGATCGAGCACGGGCACCATATCTTCCGGGCCTACTTCAAACATGCCTTCGTGAAGCAGTATGATCCGTTGCGGCTGTGTCAGGAAACGGTTTGGAAGTAGGGGTGCCATCGCGGCACGCTAGCGCGGATCAAGGCGCGCGCGGCTCGGATCGGCGCCGCAGTTTCCTTGCCGGATGCCTCCGAAGAGAAGCAGCGCTGCCATGACTTGTTCCATAATCCGAAGATAAGCATGCCACCCGATTTCCTGAGTACACCGATGGGGAGGCGCCTGACGCGGGATGGATGGCTCCTGTTCGCGAGCCGATTCGTCCGCATGTTCGCTTATGGGATGCTCGGCGTCGTCCTGGTCTTCTATTTGATCGGCCTTGGGTTGAGCGAGTCCCAGACAGGAGTGCTTCTGACCCTGACGCTGCTGGGGGACACGGCGGTTTCCCTGGTGCTGACGACCAGGGCCGATCGGATCGGCCGGCGGCGAATGCTGATCGTCGGCGCGACGCTGATGACGGGCGCGGGTCTGGTGTTCGGGTTGACGAGGAACTTTCTGTGGCTCATCGTCGCGGGCACGATCGGGGTGATCAGCCCGAGCGGGAATGAGGTGGGTCCGTTCCTGCCGATTGAGCAGGCCGCGCTGTCCGGGGTGATCTCGAATCGAATCCGAACCTCGGTCTTCGCGTGGTATGCGCTGGCGGGATCGATTGCGACGGCAGGCGGTTCGCTGTTCGCGGGCACCGCCGCAGGTTTGATGGAGAAGGCCGCGAGGACGCCTCTGGCGAGCCAGCGGACGATCATCCTGCTGTATGCGGCGTTCGGCGTGGTGCTGGCGCTGGTATTCCGTGCGCTCTCACCGAGTGTGGAAGTGGACCGCAGCGGGCCGGCGCCGCCGGGTATGCATTCCCTGTTGGGGATCGGAGCGTCGCGAGGCGTAGTGCTGCGGCTCTGCGGGCTGTTCGCGCTGGACGCATTTGGCGGGGGTTTCGTGGTGCAAAGCTTTGCGGCTTACTGGTTCTATCTTCGCTTCGGCGTGGAACCCGCAACCTTAGGCGGCATTTTCTTTGGCGCCAATCTGTTTGCGGGGTTCTCGGCATTACTGGCAAGCCGGCTGGCTTCACGAATCGGGCTGGTCCGGACTATGGTGTTCACGCACCTGCCATCGAATGTTTTACTGATTCTGGTGCCGCTGATGCCGAACCTCCGTCTGGCGGTCCTGGTTCTGCTGCTTCGCTTCAGCATCTCTCAGATGGATGTTCCGACCAGGCAGTCTTACCTCATGGCGGTGGTTGCGCCCGAAGAGAGGGCGGCGGCGGCCGGCGTCACGGGAGTTGCGCGAACCACGGGCGCTGCCATCGCGCCGCTGTTTGCAGGTTTGCTGTTCGCCCGACCCGCGCTGATCAATGTGCCGTTCTTTATCGCCGGGAGTCTGAAGATCCTCTACGATCTGCTGCTCTACAGATCCTTTGTGGGGGTCCAACCGCCGCGGGGAGACGCGTGAGACGCGTGACAAGTGAGAAGCGTGACAGAGAAGCGTGAGAGAAGCGTGAGAAGCCGCGCGATTCGCGATCGGGGTGTATACTGTCCTGCGAAACGAGTGGAGGCCAAATTGACGATAGGTCGCGTACTAATCTTAACCGCGATAACGGCGGGTGCGGGCGCATGCCAGGATCTGACGTGCGATCTCGGAGGCTATAAACCGCAAGAGGGGCTACAGGCTCGGATTCGCTCCGGCGTTCTGGAAGTCAGTTGGCAAGGGGAGCGCAGAGAACAGTTGCGCGCCCAGTTTGCGATTCGTGGCGGGCAGCCTGTAGTGCGCGAATTGGCCGCGCGCAAAAGCGGCGGGAACTGGATCGTACTCGGACAGAATCTGACCCCCGAATTCGAAATCACCAGCGGCATCAGAAGGCTCTCGCAGCAGCAGATTGGCCCGCTGAAAGAGTTGCATGTCGAACTTACGCCGGGCGTGGTGGAGCGGGAAAAGTGGAACGCGTTCTGGGACGCGCCATTGATGGTTCCCGGCCGCGCGGGAACCAACCTGGATCTGCCCCGGAAGCCGGAGGAGATTCGCAAGGTATGGGCCAAATACCAGTCGGCGGGCTGCCAGGTGAAGACCGTGGGCGCGCGGCTGGAGGTGAGCTTCCCGGGTCTGGACGCGGGTATTTTCACCGGCTCGCTCCAGTACACCGTGTACCGCGGCGCCAACCTGCTGCGGCAGGAGGCCATCGCCAAGACCAGCCAGCCCTCGGTGGCTTATAAGTATGTTGGCGGGCTGAAGGGGTTTTCGATCTCCGACGGTAGCCGCATCGTCTGGCGGGACACGGCGCGGGCGTGGCAGCAATATGCTTTTGGTGGAGCGGTCAATCGGGAAGCGGTGGGCCTGCGTGCGCGAAACCGCTTGGGCATTCTGGAGGCGAATGGCGGCTCCCTGGGATTCCTGCCGCCCTCCCACAAGTTTTTCTTTTCGCGCGAAATCGAGACCAATCTCGGCTATGTGTATTACCGGAAGGACGGCGAAAACTCATTCGCTATCGGGGTGCGGCAGCCGGATCGGGAAGTGGGCTACAAGCCGTATGGAATATCCGACGAAGTGTGGACCCGCCGCGTCACCGAGTCGCGCAGCGAACTGGCTAACTTCGCGCTCTACAATGCACCCCCCGGAACCATGCAGCGCATGCCCGTCTATTTCTATCTGAGCCCGAACGGGAGCCATGCCACGCAGGAAGGCGTGATGGCATTCACGCACGACGACGTTTACAAGCCCTTACCGGGCTACAAGGTGATGGTCAGCCATTTCCATTTCCACCTGAACGAACAACTCACCGACGAACGATCCATGGACGTGGAACCCACGTGGCTTTCGGTTTTTCGCGCTCTCGGCATCAATCTCGCCATCCTGGCGGACTTCCATTCCGACTCCCATGCCACCGACACCGGCAAGGTTCGCCTGGACGAACAGAAGGTCTATTTCGCGGGCTGCGAACGCTTCTCGGACCGCGACCTGCTCCTCATTCCCGGCGAAGAGCCCGATGCGAATTTCGGCGGACATTACATGTTCCTGTTTCCGCGGCCCGTCTTCTTCACGCACGTGAAGAAACCGGCTACGGGACCGGCGGGTCAACCTTTCCAGGAGACGCTGCAACCGTATGGCAAGGTCTATCACACCACCAGCGCCGAGAACGAACTGGGGCTTCTGAATCAGGAGGCCGGCCTGGTGTGGCAGACCCATCCGCGGGCCAAAGGTTCCACCGGTTACCCGGACGTCGTGCGGGAGAAAGATTTCTTTCGGAGCGATCGCTACCTGGGCGCTTCCTTCCAATCGCTGCCGGTGGATCAATCGGAGAAGCGTCTGTGCGAAGCGCGCTGCATGGGCCTGCTGGACGATATGAACAATTGGGCGGGGGCCAAGTACCTGCTTGCCGAGGGCGACACCTACATGAAATATCCGGATGACGAGACCTACCCTCAACTGGTGGTGAATTACGTCAAGCTGGATCGCGTTCCGAAGTACCAAGACGGCTGGGCTCCCGTGGTCGATGCGTTACGCGCGGGGAACTTCTTCGTGACCAGCGGTGAAGTTCTGATTCGCGACTGGAGCGTCGAAGGCGCCGGGGCGAAGCGGACCTACGCGGCGGAAGCGGAGTGGACATTCCCGCCCGAATTCGCCGAGTTGGTGTGGAGCGACGGGAAGACCGTGGATCGCCAGATCGTCAGCCTGGCCGGAATGGGGCCCTTCGGCAGTCACAAATTCCGTATCCCTTTTGACGCGGCCGGAAAGAAGTGGGTGCGGTTTGCCGTGTGGGATTCGGCGGGCAATGGCGCATTCACGCAGCCGGTTCACCTGCAATGATCGTGGCGCAGCCTCTCAGGCTGCCGCGCCGGCACTCATGCCGGCGCTTGGGCCGTCGCATGAAGGAGGGTCGAGATGAGTCTCGACCCGGCAGGCAAGAGTGCCTGCGCCACGGATTAGCACGGAGCCTGCCTACGCCGCGCCGGGGTCGTCCAGCACGCAGATGTCGTCGAGGTTGCGATATCTCTCGGCGTAGTCGAGTCCGTAACCCACCACGAACTCGTCGGGGATTTGGAAGCCGACATAGCTCACGTGGACCGGCCGCAGGCGGCGCTCGGGCTTATCCATGAGGGCGGCGATGCGGATGGAGCGCGGCTTACGCTGATCCAGCACGTGCATCAAATAGTTCAGCGTTACCCCGCTATCCACGATGTCTTCCACAATCAGCACGTCGGCGCCCTCGAGCGAGATGTCCAGGTCCTTGGTGACCTTGACTTCGCCGGAACTGGACTTGCCTTTGCCGTAGGTGGAGATGCCCATGAAATCGACCTGGACATCGCGAGTCATGGCGCGCGCCAGGTCCGTCATGAAGAACACCGCACCCTTGAGGATGCAAATCATGTGAAGATTCCCGGTGGGGTAATCGGCGGAGATCTTTTCGCCTAGTTCCCGGATGCGGGCCTGGATCTGTTCGGCGGAGATCAGAACCCGTAGTTTTGGATCGGTCATGGAGCTTACATTATCCGCCGAGTTTGAAGCGCGCGCTCATGGGACCGATGTGAATATGGGCGCCGGTGGCTTTTCCGGTTACTGCATGGCGGAAGGCGAAGTAGGGGATGTGCTTGTCCACCAGGTACTCCAGCAGCCAGTGGCCTTCGGGCTGATCCGGGTTGATGGCCACGTCGACGCGTCCGCGGTGGTCAAAGCCCAGCGAGCGGTGTACGGCGGTCTCGCCCATGGCGCTGACCGGCATCGGCTTGCCGAACTGCTTTTCGAAATCCAGTTCGACGCGCGCGAACGTGCCCATGGTGAAGATGCCATCGCCATCATAGCGGTCGGCCAATTCGCGGGCTGCCCGGGGATCCTGGTTCAGTTGGTTGGCCACGAGTTCCTCGGCGCGCGCCATTTGGGCCAGTTCGCGGGTGAATCGGGCGCGCGATTCGGCCAGATCCAGTTCCTTGCGGGCCGAGTCGAGTTCCTCCAGCAGCGGCGTGAGGGAAAGCAGCGAGGCGACGCCGCCATCCACCAGTTTCCGCCCGGCCTCGAGCGCCTGCTTGCGGCGGTCCAGGCGCCGTGCGGCGGCGGCGAGCATTTCGCCGGCCTGATCGTCGGTGAGATCGTTACCGTAGACCGTGCGGCGGAGCAGCGCGGCATCCTCGGCATCGGCGATGGCCGCCTCCGCCTGCACCAGTTGCGCCCGCGGGGTGACACCGGCCTCTACCAGGGAGCGCAGGCGTTCGATTCCGGCCTTGGCGCGCAATACTTCCGGAGGGTCCTCGGCCTGTGCAAACACACAGGTGGCGCACGCGGCGAACATCAAGCCGGGGAGAAAACGCATGTAGTTTAATTATACCGCCAGAGTGATTTGGCGCGTTTGGAGGGGGTAGGGTTACAGGGGGCAGCCGTAGCCTGCATGCAATTGTGACCGCCAGCGGCTAACATGTAGGCTTCCATGCGTAAGATTATCCTTTGCGCCTTCGCTCTGGCCGCGGCCGCGTTGGTCGGCCAGCAAAGCGGCATCTTTCCGGTACTGGAGAGCGGCATCGCCATCGGCAAGCAGCCCGGCGGGTTTTTTCTGCTCCCGTCCAATCAACTGCTGCGCCCGTGGGGCGAGCAGACGGTGATCCCCGGCCGCCCGGTGGATATGACCTACGATTCCCAACGGCGCATCCTGGCGGTGCTCAACACGCGCAGCATCCTGCTGCTGGATGGCTCCACGGGCACGAAGGTGGCGGAGATCGCGGCGCGGAGCACCTCTTACGCTGGGATCGCGTTCCGCCCCGGAGACCGCGAACTGTGGGCCAGCGAGACCACGCGCAACGGGCCGGACAGTATCCTGATCGCCAAGATTTCCGCCGTGGGGATGCCGGGGGAAACCAGCCGCATCGGACTCAACGGCCATCCGCTGCCCACCGGGATCGCCTTTTCGCCCGACGGACGGCTGGCCTACGTGGCCTTCAGCCGGAGCAATACGCTGGCCATCATCGACGCCGACACGCTGGAACTGCGCAAGGAGGTCAATGTCGGCATGGCGCCGTTCGGCGTGGCGGTGGCCGGGGGTTCGGTCTTCGTCTCCAACCGCGCGGGACGGCGCGCCGGGCCGAACGATACGGTGGCGCCCTCGTCGGGTTCGCGGGTGGTCACCGACCCGGTGACCGGCGCCTCGACATCCGGCACGGTCAGTGTGTTGGACATGAAGGAGGGTGGCGTGCGGGAGGTGACGGTGGGCCTGGCGCCTTCGCAACTCGCCGCCGGGCCCGAGGGCAAGATGGTAGCGGTGGCCAACGGGCATGGCGATTCGATTTCGATTCTGGATAGCGCAACCCTGGCGCGTAGCGACGTCAAGATTCCCACGTTCCCGGAAGCCGCGCTGGGCAGCCAGCCGATCAGCCTCGCCTTCTCGGCCGACGGCAAGACGCTGTACGTGGCGTGCGGCGGGAATAATGCGATCGCGGTGGTGCGCGAGTTGGCGGGTAAGTGGCAGGTGGCGGGCGCGATTCCCACGGCGTGGTTCCCGTCGGCCGTCGCGCTGGCCGCCGATGGCTCGCTGCGCGTGCTGAATATCAAGGGAATCGGCAACACCGCCAACAAGAAGGGGACGTTCAACTCGCGGGTGTATGAAGGGTCGCTGGAGCGGATTCCGGCGCTCACGCCGGCGCAACTGGCCGCGGGCACAAGGGAAGTGCGCACGGCCAACAGCCCGAGGTTCGCGCCGGCCGGCGGCATCGCCAACCTTGCCTCGCTCGGCATCCAGCACGTGTTTCTGATCGTCAAGGAAAACCGCACGTACGACCAGGTGCTGGGCGATATCGCCAAGGCCAACGGCGACCCCAAACTGGTGATGTACGGCCGCGAGGTCACACCCAATCACCACGCTCTTGCCGAACAGTTCGTCGTGCTGGACAACTTCCACACCGGCGGCGCGATCAGCTTCGACGGGCACCAGTGGCTGATGCAGGGCTTCGTCAGCGACTACGTGGAGCGCGCCTTTGCCGCCTCGCCGCGCGGCTACGCGTACAACATGGCCGACGCCCTGGTGGTGGCTCCGACCGGCTTCTTCTGGCAGGCCGCCGCCAAGCCGCTCAGCGTGCGCATCTACGGCGAATTCCAACTGTCCGCGCGCTGGGATCCGGTCAAGCAGAACACCGTGGACATGAACGAAAGCGATAACCTGAGCTGGACCGAATACTGGCAGGCCTACAAGGATGGCACCTGGCCTACCGTCGTGGGCTCGCGCAGCGGCGTGCC
>JADGNT010000234.1 GCA_017883345.1 Candidatus Solibacter sp.
TGACGGACTTTCTGGCCGTGGCGCGCACGCAGAATATCAATTCCAGCACGACCACCAATCGATATATTGTGGGCGTGACCGCGGAACTTCGGCTGCCCTTCGGGCTCGGCGTGGAGGCCGACGTTCTCTACCGGCACTTCCGCTACAGTTCGAGCGGCGGCATCGGCAGCATCACCTCCAACTTCACCAGCATGGACACAACCGCCGGCGCGTGGGAGTTCCCGATTCTCGCCAAGTATCGCTTCGGGGGGAAGATCGTCCACCCGTTCGTCGCTGCCGGCGTGGCGTGGGACAAGCTGAGCGGCCTGACGCAGACAGTCAAAAGCGTGGTGGCCAGTGTCACGAACTCCACCACCACGTCGAGCCCGGCCGAGTTGAACAATGACACGACGCGCGGCTTCGTGATGGGCGGGGGGGTGGACGTGAAAGTGCTGGTGATCCACATCACGCCGGAAGTGCGGTTTACTCGTTGGGGCGCCAAGCACTTCATCGACCCGATCGGCTTGCTGAACAGTAAGCAGAATCAAGCCGAATTCCTGCTGGGCATCACGTTCTAGGTGGCATAAGGCTTCGCCTTGTGCAGGCGAGCGCCAACTCGCCTATAACCCGAAGGCGCTGGACCACCGGTAATCCTCGGGTCGCTGCACCACTCCCGCACTCACGGGGTTCTCTTCTATATAGGCGATGATCCTCTCCGATTGCCGCAGATCGCGCGACCAGTGATCGTACGACTCGTGCTGCCAGAACTGCCCCGTGCGCCGGAGGATGCGATTCGCCTCGTCGAGCCGTGTAGGCGCGCACGGAGCGATTGATGCTCGCCAACGGCACGTGTGGATCGACGAAAACGGGCACGTGGTTGGACATGATGACCCAGGCGCGGAGATCATAGAGCTTGAGCACCGCATCCGCGTGATGCAGCGCCGCTGCCACACAGCCTGCTACCCGGTCGTCTTTCAGCCACGTGGGACCGGACTGCGCTTTGTCTAAGATACGATCCTGACGGACGAATTCACGCGCCGGATTGGGGTCACGGTGCGACTCGAAATATTCCTTGGGTAGCGACCCGTGCAGGCGCCAGGTCAGGAATATGGCGGCGCCCTCGGGTTGCCAGTGAGGGAGCGCACGTTCGTAGTAGGTCATTGTTGCAGGCGACGGGCGAGCTGCGCTCGCCTGCACAAGGCAGAGCCTTATGCCACAACATCTGTGCTTTAGATCTCTCTATATTCTCCTGTTTCTATTTCTTCACGTTCCAGCCGTCCACTTCCACCACGGCTTTCGCCTTTCCTAAGTTCTGATAGGTCGCGGTGACCTGGCGCGTCTGGCCGGGGAACAGCGGGAAATAGTTATCTTCCCATAGGACTGGAAGCACCTCTTCTCCGTCCTTGTCCTTCTTCACTTTGAGGTATACCGCGAAAGCCAGCGACTTACTGGGATTGGTCACGGTGACGGTGGTCGAGTGGTCCGTCGATCTCGACGCCACCTTCAACGTTACGGGCGGCAGCGTTTCGAGCGCCGTGTAATCGGCAAAGGTCTTGGTAGGCGTCGTGTACCAGGTGCCTTTGTCCCACTGCAAGGTTTCCGGGGTGGTGGAGAACCAGTAGAAGTTCTCGCTGACGGTGTCGTCGGAGGGGTCTTCCAGCTTCAGGCTGAGAAACCACGTCCCGCTCAGGCCCACGATCTCGGGCAGGGTGAAGACGCGCGTGCTGCTGTCGGGTTCGGCATTCACCTTCGCCTCGCGCGAAAACTTGACGCTCATATCCAGGTTGTACGCCGTGGCGACCACTTTCATATTCGCGAAGGGCTGATAGAACGAGTTGACCACCACGATGGAGCGGTCGTCGTAGGAATACTGCACGTGCAGCGGCTCGCAGGCTTTCTTAACCCCGAAGTAAGAGCCGCCGGGGCGCAGGTACCAATCGTAGAGGTGCCAGATCATACCGGGCCAGGCGTTATTCAGCATCCATTGGATGACACCCGTGGACGTGTACTTATTGCGGCCGAAGGCCTCGAACATGGCGCGATGGCCTTCGTAGGCCATCACCTGCGCCTTGCGCGCGTACTCCTCGGCGGATTTCGCCGGCCCGTAGCGCTTAGTCAGCGCCTCGGTGAAGACGCCGATGTTCTTGAACTGGCCGCCGCCCGCGTGATAGTCCCAGTCGGAATTGATGGGCCACAACTTGTCCGCGGGCAGCATGCGGCGCAGGCTTTCGATGGGCGGCGGCGCGGGACCCGGGCTGGTCTCCGTATTGAAACCGTGCGCCCCGCCTGCCTTGGTATCGAGCAGCCAGTAGGACGGCGCGACGTATTCATAGGGACCAGTCATCTTGACGCCGGTATCGCCGGCCGGAGTCTTCTTGGCGGTGGCGGAAGATTGATACGGGTTGGGCCACTCCACGTCTTTGATCACGTCGAGATAGAGTTGCTCGATCTTGGGCGGCGGAGGATTGTCGCTGCCGTAGAGCCAGTCGAACACCGAGGGGTGGCGCGCCAGGCGGCGCAGTTGATCGCGCAGGCTCTCGGCGGCCACCACCTCGTCTTCCTTATCCCACTGCGCCCACTTCTCCCAGTGATCGCAGCAGCACCAGCCGGCCAGCACCAGGATGCCCATGCGGTCGCAGAGTTCCAGGAAGTGGTCGTCCTCCAATTTGCCCTCGAAGCGCACCGCGTTGAGGTTCATGTCGCGGACGTAGCGCAGCTCGGCCTCCTGGCGTTCCTCCGAAGAGCGCAGCAGCATATCGAAGGTGTAACCCGCGCCGCGGATCAGGATGTTCTTGCCGTTGATGTGGAACAGGCGATGGCCCTTGGCGTCGAGTTCGCTGGTGACTTCGCGAATGCCGAACTCGGTGTGGCTGGCGTCGCTGGTCTTGCCGCCCGTCTCGAAAGCAAGGTCGAGCGGGTAGAGGCTCTGCGCGCCCACCTGCGCCGGCCACCACAGGCGCGGGCTCGGGACCTTGAGCGGTGCGAAGTGGATCACCTTGGTTTCGTGCGCGGCCAATTTCACGGGCTGCGAGAACTCCATCTTTTCGATTCTGCCCTTGAGCACGCCCTCGATGGGTTGCGCGGAGGCGTTCTTCACTTCGGCGCGTACGTTGAGTTGGGCGCCGAGTTGCAGACCGCCGGTCAGGTGCGTGGTCACCACGGGATAGCGTATGGCGACGGGCCCCGTGGCGGTGATCGAGACGTCGCGCCACAGTCCCATGCCCTTGTCCGGCGGCAACGGGTTCCAATCGACGAAGGTGATGGCGAGGTCGCCGGGCTCGGGCGGGAAGATCTCGATGGCGAGCGCGTTGCTGTCGCCGGGTTTGGCGGCGGCGGTGACGTCGAATTCAAAGAGACGCCAGGCCCCGGCGAGTTTGTCCGAAGCCGCGATCTGCTTGCCGTTCAGCCAGACGTTGGCGCGGAAGTTGATACCGTCGAAACCCAGCCACAGCGTCTTGCCCCGATACTCCGCGGGCAGTTTGAACTCGGTGCGGAACCACCACGATTTGCGGAAGGGGCTGTCGGCCGGCATAGGCGCGTTGGAGAAGTTGAATCCGATGGGGTAGCTGACGCCCGGCGCGGAGCGCAGGTTGGCGCCGAAGTACGGGTCGGGATAGACGCGCGCCGCCACCAGCGCGCTGAACACCGTGGATGGCAGGGTGGCGGGATGCCAGGCGCGCGGTGGGCGGAATCCGGTCACGGAGAGAGCGGCGCCGTTCTCGCGCACGTCGGCCGAGGACTGGATCGCCCAGTTCTGCCGCAGCAGCATTTTCGATTCCGGAGCGGCGAACGCCACGTGGGTAAGCAGAGCGGCGAGGAAGAAGGACCAGCAGCGCATACGAAGATTTCCTCCACTAAGAAAATTCCAGTGTAGTGGAATGTGGGACAGACCATCGCCTTTTGTGGTCTGTCATGCCTCGCGAGAGCAGAGAAATTCGACAGACGACACAAACCGATCGTCTGTCCCACAATTTCCTCCGCAAAAGAAAATTCCAGTGTAGTGGAATGCGCGCCTCGCGGGTCTTTGAGTTGAAGCGTCCGGGCTTCCACTATCCATGGACTTCAGACGCTATTACTCCCTACTTATTTTGCCTGTCACTGCGCTGTTCGCCCTGTTATGGGCCGTCGCGCGGGCCTGCGTGCAGTCGATCACCATCGACGAGGCCGATACCTACCTTGTCTGGGTGGCGCGCCACGACCCGTCGCAATGGGAGGCTGCGTCCAACAATCACGTGCTGAATTCGCTGTTGATGCGGCTGTTCACCTCGGTCTTCGGGGTGAGCCATCTGTCCGTGCGGGCTCCCGCGCTACTGGGCGCGGCGCTCTACATTTTTGCGGCGTACCTGCTCTGCCGGAAGCTGGCGCCGGGACTCCGTGTGCAATGGCCGGTGTTTGTCTGCCTGGTGTACAATCCGTTCGTCTTCGACTATTTGGTGGCCGCGCGCGGATACGCTCTGGCGCTCGGATTTCTGATGGGCTCGCTCGCCATCGCGGCGTACACGCGGCTGGATGTGGCGGCGTGTGCCCTGTGCTCGGTCTGCGCGGCGCTTTCCTTCGCCGCCAACTTTTCGTTCGCATTCGTCAATGCGTTTGCGATGCTGGCGATTTTGACCTGGGCCTGCGCCCGCACGCAGGCGACCCAGACACGCGTCCGGTTCCTGGGCGCGTGCGTGCTGCCGGGACTGCTCGTGTCGGTTTTTCTGAGCCTCCCGGCAGTGCTTCACTGGCCCAAAGGCCAACTGGAATACGGAGCGCACTCGCTGCGCGAAATGTTCGCGACCGTCGCGCAGGCGTCCCTGTACCGGCTGAATCCACAGATCGTGAATCCGATGCTCTACCAGTTGCTGGAGCATGCGAAGCCGTTCCTTTTGGCGGCGCTTCTGGTGCTGGCTGTGTGGCAATGGATACGGTGGCGGCCGGCCATCTCCGGAGCGCTGCTTGGCATCCTGGCGGCAACCGTCGGCGCACACTGGCTGCTGCTGAAAGTGTTCCACGTGTCGCTGCCCATGGACCGGACGGCCATCTGGATCGTGCCTCTGTGTGTGCTGGCGATCGGCGCCGCCGCGGCCAACCGGCGCGCGCTCACCGTAATGCTGTACGCGATGAGCTTCTATTTCGTGTTCTGCCTGCGGCTCAACTATTTCAAGGAGTGGGATTGGGACGCCGACGTGAATAAGATTTACCCGGTGCTGGCCTGGTACAACCACACGTACGGCGTGCGCGATGTGGCGAGCAATTGGATGTACGGCTCGTCGTTGAACTTCTACCGCGTGCAATCCGGCCGCGAGTCGTTTGGGGAAATCGAGAGCCCAATCCAACTCCCCACCGATCGTTCCCTCTACATTCTGTGCTACCCCTTCGACGAGGACTTCATCCGGCAGCAGCACCTGCGCGTGGTCTACCATGCCCCGAATACGGAGGCGGTGGTCGCGGTGCGGCCGGAAGCGGAAGCGGAGTGGATCGGAATGGGGCGGGCGGCCAGGGCAGCGATTTCGATAAACTAAGGCTTACATGAAACCATTCAGCCTTGTTTGCCTGCTCGCCGCGGCGGCCCTGACACCGGCCGTTGCCCAGAAAGCCGATCCGTTCACCGGGCGATGGGACCTTGTGGTCACGCCCAAAGCCGCCAACGTCAAAGCCTATCCCGACTGGATGGAGGTCGGCTTGAAGGACGGCGCTCCAGCGGTCCGCATCCAGCCGCGTTCCGGCAGCGCGTTCTATGCCAAGCAGTTCAAGGTGGAGGGTACCCACCTCAGCTTGCAGTGGGACAACGCCTCCATCACCTGGGATCTCGACCTCAAAGGCGGCAAACTCGCCGGCGTCGAAAAGCGCGGCGCCAGCGTGTTCGGGGATCTCGCCGGCGTGCGCGCGCCGCTGCTCAAGCGCGATCCGCCGAAGGCGTGGACCGCCGCCGAGCCGATCTTCAACGGCAAGGATCTCACCGGATGGGAACCCACCGACCCGGCTCTGGCCAATCACTGGACGGTGAAGGACGGCGAGCTGGTCAACGAATCCAAGGGCGCCAACCTGAAAACCACGCGCAAGTTCGACGATTTCAAACTGCACATCGAATTCAACTGCCCCGATGACGGCAATAGCGGCATCTATCTGCGCGGCCGCTACGAAGTCCAGGTGGAGTACGAGAAGGTGGACGCCAACGACAAGTTTCACAGCATCGGGAGTGTCTACAGCATGCTCTCGCCGGCGGTGGAGTTGCCGCGCACGCCGGGCAAGTGGGAAAGCTTCGACATCACTTTGGGGGGCCGTTGGCTGACGGTGGTTCGCAACGGCGTCAAGACTATCGATAACCAGGAGATCGCCGGCACCACGGGCGGCGCGCTCGATTCCAACGAAGGCGAACCCGGCCCGTTCTACATACAGGGCGATCACACCGGCGGCATGAAGTACCGCAACATCACCATCCAGGTCCCCAAGAAATAGCCAGGTGGCGTCCGTCAAGAGAAGCGAAATCGAGCGCACGGAGCGGCAGAGCGCATCGCTGAAGCGCGAACTGCGGCTGCCGGACCTGGTGCTGCTTCAGGTGCTGCTCATCGTGGGACTGCCGTGGATCGGCTATGCCGCGAAGCTCGGCGGGTCGCACGTCGTGCTGTGGATGGCGGCCATCGCGCTATTCTACTTCCCGCTGGCCGGCACGGTGATCTATCTGAGCCGCCGGCTGCCGCTCGAAGGCGGCATTTATCAGTGGGCCAAGATCGGGCTCTCGCCGTTCGCCGGGTTTCAATCGGCGTGGAACTACTCGTTCTTCCTGATCCTGATGTACGCCACCAGCGGGTCGCTGGTGGCCAACAGCCTGTCGTACCTGCTGGGGCCGGACGCCGCGTGGATGACCAGCCACAAGCCGCTGATCCTGGGGTTGAACGTCGCCTTCTTCGCCATCGTGTTCTGGGTCAACGTGCGCGGTCTGCACCTGGCGCGCTGGATCACTTCCACCGGCGGGGCCCTGGTGATCGCGCTCTACGCGCTGATTATCGGCCTCTTGGCGTTGCGCCTGTGGCGCGGCGATCCGCTGGCGCAGCCCACCGTGACGCTGGCCTTTCCCGCCCTGACCCTGATGACCGTGAACCTGTTCAGCAAGATCGCCTTCAACGCGCTGAGCGGCTTCGAGCAGGTGGCCATCTTCGCCGGGGAGTGCCACACGCCGGAGCGCAACATCGCGCGCTCGGTGTGGATCGCCGGGCCGGGCATCGCGCTGCTCTACATACTGGGCACGTGCGCCATGCTGGCCTACACGCCCAAGGACAAGATCGATTTGATCGCGCCCATCGCGCAGATCCTGGGGGCGTCGCTGCACGCTTCCCGCGCCGTGGCGGTGCTCAGCGGCGCGGCCATCCTGGCGCTGCTGTTTGCCTACTTCACGCAGACCGTGGCGTGCGTGGCGCAGGTCTCGCGCTTGCCCATGGTGGCGGGGTGGGACGGCCTGCTTCC
>JADGNT010000235.1 GCA_017883345.1 Candidatus Solibacter sp.
ATCGGACCGGGCGAGTTTCAGTTCAACGTGGTGGTGCCGTCGTCGCTCGCCGATGGCGATCAGCCGATCGCCGCGACGTACAACGGGTTCGGCACGCAGCCTGGCACGGTGATCACGGTGAAGCGGTGAAAACCTTGGACTGTCCGGGAACAGAACCCGTAGCGGTGGGGCGGACCCCCTGGTCCGCGCGGGACGCCCTCGTCCCGCAGCCGGGACAACGATGCCAGCATCTCGCAGGGCGCGGGCAGGCCGACGGGGGCGTCGGCCGCGGGCCAGGGGGTCCGCCCCACCATCGGCGAACACGAGTTGCAGTGGTGGGGCATGCTTTAGCTTGCCCGGCTTTTGAGCGAAGGGTTGGTATCTGATGGAGCACAACGAGACACCCCGCGAATCTCTCCTGGCGGCGCTCTTCGCCGAGCATGGGCGGGAGTATGGGTTCGCGGCGGCGCTGGGCGTGCTGCTGCTGCTCAACGTTACCGGCGTGTTCCGCGGCATCCTGGGGCTGGACACCGCCATCCTGGTCACTGTTCTGGCCGGGTACAAGACGTTTTACAACACGATTTCCGGGCTGCTGGAAAAGACCATTTCGGCGGACCTGGCGCTGTGCATCGCGGTGATCGCGGCGCTTTCCGTCGGCGAGTATGCGGCGGCCGCGGAAGCCATGTTCATCGTGATGGTGGGGGAGACGCTGGAGTCGTTCGCCGCCGGGCGAACAGAGGCGGCGATCCAACGATTTGTGGCGCAGTTGCCGCGAACCGCGCGGCGGGTCGGCGATGGGCACGAGGAGGTGGTGGACGCGGCGTCGCTCGTGCCCGGCGAGCGCATCGTGGTGAAAGCCGGGGAACGCATCGCCGCCGACGGCGTGATCGAACAGGGAGCTTCGAGTATCGATGAAAGCTCGATCACGGGCGAGCCTCTGCCGCACTACAAACGGACCGGCAACGAGGTGTTCTCGGGCACGTTGAACGGCAACGGGTGGCTGCGCATTCGGGTGACTCGCGCGGGTGGCGAGACCACCCTGGCCCGCGTCGTCGAACTGGTGAGGGAGGCCAAGGGAAGACGCGCGCCGGTGGAGCGGCTGGCCGATCGCTACGCCAAGTACTTTCTGCCCGCGCTGTTGCTGGCGGGCGCGCTCACCTGGTATTTCACGCACGACTGGCTGCGCACCGTGGCGGTGCTGATCGTCGCCTGTCCCTGCGCGCTGATTCTGGCTACGCCCACCGCCATGGTTGCCGCCATCGGAGGCCTCGCGCGCCGCGGCATCCTGGTGCGCGGGGGTGGCGTCCTGCAGAACGCCGCCAAGGTGGACGCGGCGGTGTTCGACAAAACCGGCACGGTCACCGAAGGACGTTTCGAAATCGCCAAGGTGATCGCCCTAGGTCGGACGGAGGACGAAGTTCTGGCTCTGGCGGCGGCGTGCGAACGAAGTTCCGAC
The DNA here is from genome assembly GCA_017883345.1 of Candidatus Solibacter sp. Classification (GTDB taxonomy): domain Bacteria; phylum Acidobacteriota; class Terriglobia; order Bryobacterales; family Bryobacteraceae; genus Solibacter. Next base: position 1,436 of record JADGNT010000235.1, read on the forward strand.
CACGCCCTGGCGCGGGTGATCGTGAACGAGGTGCGGCGGCGCGGGCTGGCGCTTGCCGAGCCCGAGGACTGCCGGGCGGTTCCGGGCCGAGGTGTGGAGTGCCGGCTGGGCGGAAGGCTGGTGCGCACCGGCAGCGCGTCGTATGTGGCGGAAGAGGTGGACGGGAGCGTGGGGCCGCTGCAGGCCGAAGCGGATCACCTCGGCGCGACGGCGGTGCTGGTGGCGGAGAACGGGCGGCTGGCGGGCGCCATCCTGCTGCGTGACCAGATCCGCGAGGGCGTTCGCCCAGCCGTGCGCGACCTTCGTTCCATGGGAATCGGCTACCAGGTGATGCTCACGGGCGACCGGCGCGGTCCGGCGGAGGCCATGGCGCGCGCCATCGGGATCGACCACGTGGAGGCCGAACTGCTGCCCGAGCAGAAGCTGGAGCGCGTGCGGCAACTGGCGTCGCAAGGCCGCACGGTGGCGATGGTGGGCGACGGCATCAACGACGCGGCGGCGCTGGCGGCGGCCAGCGTGGGAATCGCCGTGGCCGGAGCCAGCGACATTGCCGCCGAGGCTGCCGGGGTGGTCTACCTTCCGCATTCCCTGGAGAAGCTGCCGCAACTATTCGAGGTCAGCCGGTGCGCCATGCAGACGGCGTGGCTCAATATCGTGCTGTTCGCCGGGGCGCTGAATCTGCTGGCGGTGCTGGCCTGCGCCACGGGGAAACTGGGACCGATGGGGGCCGCGCTCACCCACCAGCTTTCCTCCTTCTGCGTGATGATGAACTCGCTCCGGCTGTTGCGCGTGGAGGGCGGGGCGGAGTGGTGGAGCCGGCCGCGCGCTTTCTTCGGCCAGTGGCTCGAGTTCGACGCGAGAGCGTGGTTTGCCCGGCTGGCGGCGCGGCGCGGGCAGTTCGTGAAACCGGCGCTGGCCACTGCCGGCGCGCTTCTGGTGCTAAACGGATTCTACGCGCTGGGGCCGGACGAGGAAGGGGTCATCGAGCGGTTCGGCAGAAAGATCGCGCCATTCAGCACGCCTGGCCTGCACTACAAGCTGCCTTGGCCCATCGAACGGCTGACGCGCATCGGGGAGCACCGGGTGAGGGTCGTGGAGATCGGGTTCCGGTCGAACACCAGCGCGGCGTACGCGGAGCCCTCCGCCTACGAATGGAACGTGCCGCATCGCGGCGGAAGGTTCGAGAGCCGCCCGGAAGAATCGTTTGTGCTCACCGGCGACCAGAACATGATCGAGCTGAACGCCAGCGTGCACTACGACGTGCCCCATGCGGATGCCTTTCTGTTCCGGCAACTGGACGGCGGCGCCACGGTGCGGGCGGCGGCGGAATCGGTGATTCACGGGATCGCTTCGGCGACGCCGCTGGACTCCCTGTTGACCACCGGCCGGGAGGCTATCGAGGCCTCGGCCCAGGCGGAATTGCAGCGGCTCATGGACCGTTACCAGACCGGCGTGCGCGTGCTCCGGGTGAAGCTGGAGGAAGTGCATCCTTCCAGCGATGTGGTGGATGCGTTCCGCGATGTCTCGGCGGCTTTCGAAGAAAAGAATCGGGCGATCAATGAAGCCCAAGGATATCGCAATGAGCAGATCGCGCTGGCGCGGGGGACGGCGCGGGCGCTGGCGGAGAACGCGCGGGCGTATGCGCTGGGGCGCATCAACCGGTCGGACGGCGACGCCAGCCGGTTCGCATCCGGGGAGCAGGCTTACCGCACCGCGCCCGGAGTGACGGAGACGCGGCTCTACCTGGAAGCCATGGAGCAGGTTTTGCCGGGGAAGAGAAAGCTGATCGTGGATTCGGGCAAGGGGCGGAGACACTTGCTGCTGCTCGAAGACGGCGTGGAGATTGCGCCGCCGGGTGCGGCGATCACTGGGGCAAAGGAGTAGACGACGATGCCGGAACCATATCGACGGTATTTGCCGGCGGCGGCGGGAGCGGCGCTGCTGCTTCTCGCGTACCTGACGTTTTTCGCCGTGCGCGAGACCGAGTTCGTGCTGGTGACGCAGTTCGGCCGGCCGGTGCGGACGGTGACGGAGGCGGGGCTCAGCGTGAAGTGGCCGTTGCAGAGCGCGATCTATTTCGACCGCAGGCTGCGCGTCTACAATCCGCGGCCCTCGGAATTCCTCACGCGCGATAAGAAGAACGTGGTGATCGAGAACTACGTGGCGTGGAAGATCCAGGACCCGAACCGCTTCGTGCAGACGGTGGGCGATGCCACGGCGGCGGAGATGCGGCTGCACGACATCGTATGGTCCGGGCTGTCGGCGGCGCTGGGCACGCACGATATGGATTCGCTGGTGGGTACGGATGCGGCAGCGCTGCAAACGACTTCTCTGCTGGACAGCCTGGCGGGCCTGACCGGCAAGGCGGCGCTGGAGCAGTACGGAATTCAAGTGGTGGACGTGCGTATCAAACGGCTGAACCTGCCGGAACAGAACAAGCAGAGTGTGTATGCGCGCATGCGGGCCGAGCGCGAACGCATCGCGCGCCAGTATCGCGCGGAGGGCGAGGAGCAGGCGCTGAGCATCCGCGCCGATGCCGACCGGCAGAAGGAGGAGATCCTCTCGGCGGCCTACCGGGAGGCGGAGAAGGTGAAGGGCCAGGGCGATGCCGAGTCGACGCGGATTTACGGGCAGGCGTACTCCAAGAACCCGGGGTTCTACCGGCTGTTGCGTACGCTGGAATCGTACCGGAAGGTGCTGGACGACAAAACCACCGCGATCCTGAGTTCCGACTCGGACCTGCTGCGGGTACTGACGAAAGGGGAGTCGGCGGCGCGATGAGCACCATCCCGCTGGATCTGGAGAACGTGGATTTGGAGACCGGGCCACGTCGGCCGAAGGGTGGCGGGTGGCGCCTCGCGCAGCGGCGGGTATGGGTCGCGTTGGTCGCGCTATGGGTGGCATCCGGGCTGTATCTGGTGGGGCCCGACCAGCAGGCGGTGGAGACTCTGGCAGGGCGGGTCGTTGTGCCGCGGGTAATGCCGGGACTGCACTATGCCCTTCCCTGGCCCATCGAAAGCGTTACGAAGTTGAAGGTGCGGCAACTACAGCGGCTGGTAGTGGGCGGCGACCTGCCGGACAGCGTGCTGGGGCGGACGCAGCCTCTGCGGTCGCAGTTCTTGACGGGCGATCAAAACCTGATTCATCTGCGCGCGGTGGTGCAGTATTCCGTCGGGACGCCGGCCGACTACCTGTTCCGGACGGAGAATCCGGCGCAACTGGTGGGCGCGACGGTCGAGACGGAGATGACGCGCCGGGTAGCGCGGCGCGGGGTCGACGCGGTCCTGACCACCGAACGGATTGCCATTCAGGACGAGGTCCGGACCGCCGCGCAGAAGCTACTAAACGACTACTGCGCGGGAGTGCTGCTCTCCACCGTCAACATCGAGAGCGCGGCGCCTCCTCCGGAAGCCGCCGATGCGTTCCGCGACGTGGCCAGCGCGCGCGCCGATACGTCGCGGATCGTCAGTCAGGCCCAGGGTTACGCCAACGACCTGATCCCGAGGGCGCGCGGCGCGGCGCGGCAGTTGCTGGAAGAGGCCGGAGGTTACCGGCAGAGGAAGATCGATGAGGCAACCGGCGACGCGTCACGATTCATCCAGGTAGCCGCCGAGTACGGCCGCGCCGCCGGCGTGACCCGTCGGCGGCTGTACCTGGAGGCGATGGAGGAGGTGTTGCCGCGGATCCGCAAGCTCGTCGTCGATCCGGCCGCCAATCTCGACCTGACCATCATCCGCAAGGGCGATGCGTCCGCTGGAGCGAAACGGTAGATGAAACCGAACACGCGGGCACGGATATTGGCAGTGGCGGTACTGCTGGGAGCCTTGGGAGTGGGGGGCGCGCGCAAGGCTGGGTGGTTCGAGAGCGCGGCCACGCCCGCCGCCACGACGGAAGATGCGGTTTCCGCTGGGATCTACGCCCCGATGAATGCGGCGCGGGCTGGAGACGTAAGCCGCTACCTGGCCGGTTACACGGGGCAGATGCGCACCGCCCTGCAACGGTCGCTGGAGGAGAGCGGTGGTGCGGCGTTCGCGCGGTACTTGCAGAGCTTGGATGCGGGAGTGAAGGGCATGGCCGTTTCGGTCGAGATCAGCGGTGAGCGGGAAGCGAAAGCCCGCGTGGAGTATGTGTATCAGGAACGGAACGATGTGCAGGTAGTGTACCTGGAGAAGGAAAGTGGCGGCTGGCGAATTGCGCGAACCGATGGCGATCAATCGGTCAAAGCGGCGATCCCATACGGGACGCCGATCCGGTGACACACCCTGCGAGCGGTTGTGACCGGCCTGCCGCACCAGCTACGGATCGGGCAAGACACCGCGCCACGGCGGTAGTTTGGCGGGCGGCAATTCATCGCTGTCTGGGCGGACAGCCTTCGATGGTCCCTACCGCCTTCAGGGCGTTCTCCGCCCTGGTGCATAGGCAGGGTCGGGGCTTGCTCCCTCGATCCGGCGGGACGTCCGAGATCAGGTTTGCGGCGGGTAGTCGGGGGGGGAGCCGGTCCGCGGCTCCGGAATCAGCGGCCCAGCCCGCGAATCTGATAGGTAAGGATCTATGTGGAAACCCCTAGCAGGATTCCGAGGAAACCGCCCAAGCGATACAAGGCCGTCGCTTCCACGACGAAGGTGGCCAGGACATGTCCGGTTTTGCGAGCGTGACCGAGGGCTCTCGGTGAGGACTTCATCCCCGCCCCCGCTGATCGAAGTTGATTGGCCACGCGCGCGTCCTTTCGTCCTGCCCATTAAGGCTTGTCAAGAACCTCACCATTAAAGACGAGGTTCGTCCCCAAGCAGCAACGCCCGTCGATCCGGTATTCGGGGCCGAGGGCAGGTGGTAGGCGTGGCAACCGGGGAGGAGCTAGCCGAGGCGGCTCCACTCGCTCAGCGTCGTACGTCCTGGGAAGAGGGTAGCTGCGACGCGTCCCATCCGCCGCCGAGGGCTTGGATTAAGGACACGCTCGCGACCATGCGTCGCGTGAGAAGATCGACAGCCGTCCGTTGATTCTGCAGCGCGCTGTTCTGCGCGGTGATTACCTGCAGATAGTTCGCGATCCCTCCACGATATTGGATCGTGGAAATCTCAAGCGACTGCTGCGCGGCTTTGACCGCCCGGTCCGTGATCTCAGCCTCCTCGGAGAGGATGCGCAACTGCGCCAAACTGTCCTCCACCTGTTGCAGCGCCGTCAGCACCGTCTGCCGGTAATTCGCCACGTAGGCGTCATAGGTGGCTTGCGTCACCTTTACTTGAGCGCGGTGCTTGCCTGCATCGAAGAGAGTCCCGGCCAACTGCGGTCCCACGCTCCAGAAGCGGCTTGGCCATGTGAGCAGGTCGCCGATGACCGTTGTCTGCAAACCCGCGCCGGCGCTGATGGACAGCGACGGGTAGAGCGCCGCCTTGGCGATGCCGATTTGTTCGTTCGCGGAGGCAACCTGCCGTTCGGCGGCAGCGATGTCGGGCCTTCGTTCCAGCAGAGCGGAGGGAATACCGATCGTAGATACCGGCGGCGGAGCCTGATTCGGCACGGCGGGAATCGACAGATCGGAAGGCGCTTTGCCCGTCAGCACGGCGATCGCATGTTCGAATTGGGCCCGCTGAACTCCCAGGTCGACCAACTGCGCACGTACGGTTTCCAGTTGAGTCTGAGCGAGGGCCACATCGCCCTTCGATGTGACACCGCCATCGAACCGGTCCTGGGTGAGTTGAACATATTGCTCGGACGACTTCACCGTGGCTTCCAGCAACTGCCGCGAGGCGTCCAGACCCTGAATCTGGAAGTAATCCGCGGCGAGTTCCGCCTCGTACAACAAGCGGGCGTTCTCCAGTTGGGCCGCCGAAGCCTGGGCGACGGCGGAATTTGCCGCAACCCCGCGCCGGATGCTACCCCATATGTCGACCTGATAGGCGACCAGGTCAATCGGTAACGTGTAAAGGCCTCTCACGCCGGAAGCCGAGCCCGCTCCGGAATCCGCAGCGGATG
>JADGNT010000236.1 GCA_017883345.1 Candidatus Solibacter sp.
GTCCCCCGATGCCGTGCCCTATTGGTTATTACCGCTGCGGCCTGCGTACCTAAAGTATTTCCACTTCATCTGGAACCGCGAGGCAGTTTACAACGGACAGCGAGTATACATCATCGATTTTGAGCCGGCCCGCGGCGTTTTCTCCCGGCTTCCCCCCGATGATTTGCACCGCGACGCTCGCGCCTGGAAAGGAACGCTTTGGGTCGATGCGGACGAAGCGCAACTCGCACGCCTGGACGTGATCAGATTGGTCCCTGCGCGCGGCCTGTTCAAGCACGCATCGTTCCAAATCGATTACGAACGCGTCGCCAAAGACGTCTGGTTCCCCGTCCGTTACTGCAACGTACTCTGGGGGGGAAACCTCGGAGCAAGGGTTTCTTTCGAGAGCTGCGACTTCCGCAAGGTGGACGTGTCCTCCCAGATGGAATACGTTTTTTCGACGATTCAGTACCACTAGAGGTATTGGGGCCTGCCTACCTAAAGTCCTTTGCTCACTTGCCTGTGAAATGTTGAACGCCGTCGGGCGCGGAAGCCCGCAGGCATCTTTGCGACGCCACCGGCGCGATGAGCGGCTTATGGCACGCGAGGCAGGGTTGTTACACTGATTCAGTGCTCCTCCCGCAGTTGCTTTTGACCCTCGTCCTGCTCGCGGTGTGTTCGTTCGCTCCGGGCTTTTTCTTCGTGCGCCGCCTGCGTTGGAGCGGCATGGAAAAGCTCTGCGGGTCCGTCGCGCTCTCGTTGGTTCTGCTGTGGCTGGCGGCCTGGGGTATTTATGTCTTCGCGCGGCCGGCGGCGTATTTCGGCCTGGCGGCCGTTTGCGGTGTGGCGGGTATCGCCGTCGCCAAGGACGCGTGGCGACTGGTTCGCGGGCTGCGCGTGCGGCGCGCGCTTGCCGGCTACGCGTTCCTGCTGGCCTGGACCCTGCTGGTGCTGGCCGTCATCCGCAACTATTCCGGCGCTCTGTGGAGCGGCGACTGGCTGGAACATTTCCAGCGAACCCTATTCTTCCTCCACCACTTCGCCAAGGACACGCCGATTTACGGCCAGTATCTGCTGCCGGCGCGCCCGCCCATGATGAACCTGCTGGCGGCGTTTTTCCTCGGCGTGACGCAGGACCGCTTTGAGATCTTTCAGTTCGTGTTCGCGTTCCTGAACCTGCTGGTGTTTCTGCCGTGCTGCCTGGCGATTCCGGTGTTGGTCCGCGTGCGCAAGGTGAGCCTGGGGCCGTTGGTCGGCATCTTCGCCATGAATCCGGCCGTGATGCAGAACGCCACTTACACCTGGACCAAATTGCTGACGGCGTTCTTCGTGATCCTGGCGGTTTGTCTTTACCTGTCCGGGTGGAGGAAACGCGATTCCGTCCGCTTGACCGCGGCCTTCGTGGCTCTGGCGGCTGGTCTCCTGGTGCACTATTCCGCGGGCCCCTACTGCGTGTTCTTCGCGCTGCACTACCTGTTGGTCGTATTTCGCGGACGCCCGGCCAAGTGGAAGGAACTGGCGGCGATCGCCATCACGTGTGGGCTGCTGTTGTTCACCTGGTTCGCGTGGTCGATTGCCGCATACGGCGTCAAACCCACGTTCGCGTCGAACACCTCGATCACCCCCCAAATGCAGGTTCAGGGCAGCAACCTCGCCAAGATCGCCGGCAACGTCTTCGACTCCATCGTGCCCCGCATCGCTTACGATCCGGCTCAGGTGCACGTCTTCGACCAGCCGTACGCGCCCGCGGTGGTGCGCGACAACGTGTTCCTGCTCTACCAGACCAACCTGATTCTCTCCATGGGACTGATTGGCGGACCTCTGGTGGTGTGGTTCGCGATCGCCGCGTTGCGCGGCGGCAAGCGGCTGGGCGGGGAACGGAACTTCTGGCTGATGCTGATCGGGTTTTCCCTGCTGGTCGGCCTCGCCGTGGTGGGCGAGCGCGATTACTTCGGCGTGGCGCACCTCACGCTGATACCGCTGGAACTGCTGGGCATCACTTTGCTGGCCGCGCGATTCTTTTCCCGGCGCCTGATCGCTTTGTTCATCGTCGCCGGTTGCGCCGTCGATTTTTCACTGGGAGTCTTCTTCCACGCACGCGTGCAGCATCTCGACAATACCGCCGAGCACACCTACTATACCGGACTGAGCTACGGCAACGGGCAGTTTGCCATCGGAGCCGCCGGGCCGGACTCGCTGAACATTTATGCGTGGCGCAACTGGCTGGGCAAACACCACGTCGCCCTCAACCAGAAGTGGCTGGGGCTGGGCGAGGCGTACCATCGCGGCGACCCTGCGTTGGAACCGGCCAAAGTGGATCTGCGTGCCGCCATCGCGGAGCGCTTGAAAGAGGACGAGGTCAACTGGCATGGCTGGTACCGGCGTAACGGGGGAGAGTTCGAGCTGATCGGCGATCATTTCGGCGGCGGCGATGCCACCTCGGTGCTGCTGGCGCTGGCTGCCCTTGGGCTGCTCTGGAAGATGGCCCAGCGCACTGATCAAGGAGCCCCGCGCCTCACCGTGGCGGACGCAGGGAAACCCAAGTCATCGCGACCCCGACACAAACGATGAACGCCGCGCTGGCCACCGGCAGGTAGCACAGTACCTTGCCGCGCGCCAGCGTTTTGCTGTCCGGCAGCCAGTGCTTGGCGAACAGCACGGCCAGGCCGACGGCGGTGAGCACTACCGCGAGGCCCGCGCTGAAGGCCACCAGCAGGGTCAGCCCGAGCCCGACGCGGCCCAGCGACACCGAAGTCAGCAGCAGCACCAGGGCGGAAGGGCAGGGGACCAGTCCGCCGCTCGCGCCCAGGGCAATCAACCCGCCGACGCTGACCTCCTCCGGGACATGCGTGTGTACGCGGCCGTCCCCGTGATCGTGGGCGAGTCCCGGTAGAGGTGGGGCCAGGCGCCGGGCCATGCCCTGTCCCAGCGTCCGCCGGTAGAGCAACGCCGCTCCCACCCACACGATCGTGATTCCGGAAATCGCCCCCAGAATCGGCGTGATCGTCTCCGGCAGCACGAAGCGCGAGAGGTACAGCGTCACCAGTCCCAGGGCAAAAACGCTGATGGTGTGGGTAAACGTCACCATCAGACCGAGGAAGACGGCGTGCCGCGGCGTGCCGCGCGCGCCCACCAGGTAGGCCGCCACCAGGGTTTTGCCGTGGCCCGGCGAGAGCGCGTGCACGGCGCCGAACGCGAACGCCGCCAGCATGCCAGGCAGCATCACGCTCCAGCCGATTTCGCCCTGATGCAACAAACGGGAAAGGTAATCGCCCTGAACTACCATTACAATGGTTCTTTAAGATTATATGAGAACGGTGATCACGGCTCAGGATGTGCCGGTTAGCGGCGAATTGCGCGTTCCCGTGGGAACCATCGTCACGTCCTCGGCGCGTGAGGTGGCGGCGGGGCGCGGCGTGCGCATCGTGGAAGTGGCGGAGGATCAACTGTCGGCGCTGGCGCCTCCGGAACGCACGGTGGCGATTGGAAGCGATCACGGCGGCTATCGCCTGAAGGAAGCGCTCAAGCCGCTGCTCGAGAGCTTGGGGCTCGCCGTGCGCGACGTCGGCGTGAGCGAGGAGAAGCCGGCCGACTATCCCGATATCGCCCACATGGTGGCCAAACTGGTGGCCTCGGGAACCGCCACGCGCGGCGTGATTATCGATGGTGCGGGCATCGGTTCCTGCATGGCGGCCAACAAGGTTCCAGGCATTCGCGCCGCCCTGTGCTACGATAAAGCTTCCGCCAAGAATGGCCGCGAACACAATGATTCGAATGTGCTTACGCTCGGTGCGCGGCTCCTGACACAGACCCAGGCGGAAGACGTTTTGCGCACTTGGCTGGAGACTCCGTTCGCCGGCGGGCGGCACCAGGCGCGCGTCCAGAAAATTATGGACATCGAGCGGCAATACGCCAGGAAGGTATCCTCGTGACGCATACCGAACTCGACAGACTCGTCGCCCAAATCGGAGAAGAACTGCTGGCGCGCGTGGCTCTGTCCGGCGTGACGCCTGGTGTGACCCACAAGCAGGGCGAGGGACTCAACCTGCCCGATCGGGTGTGTCCCGGTTGCGTGCAGCGCTGCGTGCAGACGTGCGCGCGGAACACCAAGGAAATCATCGCCGCCGGCGCCTCGCGCGTCTCGGCCAGCGAGAAACTGACCAGGATCGATCCCAGCATCGCGGCGCTGATCGATCACACCATCCTCAAGCCCGAAGCCACGCGCAGCGACGTCGTCAAAATCTGCCGCGAGGCGCGCGAGTACCGGTTTGCCAGCGTGTGCGTGAATCCCTACTGGGTGCCGCTGGTGAAGGCGGAACTGTCGGGTTCCCCGGTCAAAGTGTGCAGCGTGGTGGGGTTCCCGCTGGGCGCTACCAGCACGGAGGCCAAGGTCTGCGAAACCGCGGCCGCGCTGCGCGCCGGGGCGCAGGAAATCGACATGGTGATCAACGTGGGCGCGCTGCGTTCGGGCGATACCGATGCCGTGAAGATCGACATACAGTCCGTGGTGCGGGTGGCTCACCAGGCCGGCGCGATCGTCAAAGTGATTCTGGAGACGGCGCTGCTGGACGACACGCAAAAAACCGTGGCCAGCAAGATATCCAAGGCGGCGGGCGCGGATTTCGTCAAGACATCGACGGGTTTTTCGACTTCCGGCGCCACCGTGCACGACATCGCCCTGATGCGCGCCGCGGTGGGCCCGAACATCGGCGTGAAAGCCAGTGGCGGCATTCGTACATTGCAGGACGTCCAGGCCATGACCGCGGCTGGCGCCACACGGATCGGCGCCAGCGCCAGCGTGAAGATCGTCGAGGCCACCGCTGCCTGAGCGCCGCACGGTAGAGAAGGCCATGCAAGGCACGCGCAAAGCCGCGGTCCGTTTCAAGGAGCGAAGCGAGCTGCTCGATTTTCTCCTCGAAGTTTCGGCGGCCACCACGCTCACGCTGGACCTGGACCAGTTGCTGGCCAATGTGGCGGAGATCGTGCAAAAGGTGCTGCCCTACGATCTGTTCGCCATCCTGCTGTACAGCGACCGGCGGCGCGATTTGCGCATCCGCTACGCGGTGGGCCATCGCGACGAGGTGGTCCGCAACCTCTCGATCGCGGTGGGCGAGGGCATTACCGGGACGGCGGCGGCCAGCCGGGAACCGGTGCTGGTCGGCGACGTGCGCAACGATGCGCGCTATCTGAACACGGTGGATGCGGTGCGCACCGAGCTCGCCGTCCCCATGACGGCGCGCGCCAAACTGGTGGGCGTGATCGACCTGCAAGCCACGCGGGTCCACGCGTACAACGAATACGACCGCGCGCTGATGCGCCTGATCGCCGCGCGGGTGAGCATCGCCATCGATAACGCGCGGCTCTACCGGCGCGTGGAGCGGCAGAACCGCACGCTCAAGACGCTGTCCAATATCTCGCGCGAATTTTCCTCCATCCTCGACCTCAACGAACTGCTCGGCAAGATCGCCAGCACCATGCGCGACCTGATGGACTACGACGCCTTCAGCATTCTCTCGGTGGACCACCAGGCGCGCGCGCTCAAGCACCTGTTCAGCATCCGCTACGACCAGCGGGTGAACATCGACAACGTTCCGCTGGGCAAGGGTCTCACCGGCGCCGCCGCCGAATCGCGCGAGGTGGTGCGCGTGCACGATACCGCCAAGGATCCGCGCTACATCGCCTCGCACGCCGATATTCGCTCCGAGGTGGCGGTGCCGTTGATCGTGCAGGACCGCGTGGTGGGCGTGATGGATCTGGAAAGCGATCGCATCGGCTACTTCAGCGACGATCGCGTGCGCACCCTGGCGCTACTCGCTCCGCAGGTGGCGAGCTCGGTGGAAAACGCGCGGCTGTATGCCGAGCTGGCGCAGCGCGAGCGCCGCATGGAGGAAGACCTGGAGGCGGCGCGCGAGTTGCAGCGCATCCTGCTGCCCGACGCCGAACCGGAGATCGCGGGTCTGGAAGCGGCGGTTCGTTTGCGGCCGGCGCGCGAGATCTCGGGCGACATCTACGATATCTTCGAGCAGCGCGGGGGGCAGACCGTGATCGCCATGGGCGATGTCAGCGGCAAGGGCGCCGCGGCGGCGCTCTACGGCGGGCTGATGAGCGGATTGTTGCGCACGCTGGCGCCGCGGCGGCCGCGTCCCGCCGAGTTGATGCGGGCGCTCAACGACGCCCTGGTGGCGCGCCGCGTGGAAGCGCGCTACGTGACGCTCGGTCTGCTGCTGTGGGACGCCACCACGCGCCGCATCGTGATGGCCAACGCGGGCGCCATCCCGCCGATGATTCGCCGCGGCACGGAGATCCTCAAGATTCGCGTGGAAGGCGTGCCGCTCGGCCTGCTCGACGCGCGCGAATACGAGGAGGTCACGTTTCAGGCGGAGCCGGGCGACACGATCATTCTCTACTCGGACGGGATCACGGATCACCTGAACGCGGCGGGAACGGAATTCGGCCGCGTACGCCTGGCGCAGGTGGTGCGGTCGCACTGCGATGCGTCGGCGGACGGCCTGATTCTGGAGATATTCAAAGAGTTGGATAAGTTCTCCACCGTGGCGTTTGACGACCAGAGCGTGTTCGTGATGAAGGTGAAGTGAGCGGAGGGGTGGGGCGGCCGGCATACGAGAGCGCTCACGTGGCCATATCGTGACCGCTCACGTATAATGCAAGCATGGCCGTGAACGCAAGAAAAGATCCAGCCGCCGTTTCCCTCGGGCGCAAAGGCGGCAAAAAGGGTGGTCCCGCCAGAGCCGCCAAACTCACTCCGGAACAACGCAGCGAAAGCGCCCGGAAAGCTGTTCAGGCGCGATGGTCCAAAGCCGCTGCTGCTACCCCTGTGCCCGACACTTCAAGAAAGGCCCTTCACCTTTGCTTAAAGCGCATCAAGAATGCCAAGGACGAAAACGAACTCCGTCGCCTGACCGAAGAACTTCAAAGGATTGTGTTCCATAGACAGTACCAGAATGCCGAAAATTAGGAAGCCGCCGCCCTACTTCATGAAGCATCTGGTTGATCGCTTTTGTGAAGGGCGGATTTCGGTTGATGATTTCGACGCATTGCAGAACTGGTTGAGCACGAATCCTGAGGTCCCACCCGGAAAGTGGTACAAGCAATTTCCGAAATTCACGCTGGCAGGCGAAGGCGAAGTGCCCAAGACATTTCTCACACCGGGCATGGTTCCCGATGGCACGGAAGTTCAGTGACGGGAACAGAGAACAGACCCTGGGTCTGCTGCTGCAGGAAGGCCGAAGCCGCGGACCTTGTAGAGGTGTAAGATGATAGTTGGAGTGAGGAAACTGGAATGAAGACCGCTGACTTCAGAGGCGAACTCATGCCGAACGGTCAGATTGCCGTTCCGCCTGAGATCGCATCGCAGGTTCCGCCTGGGGAACCGATTCAGGTTGTCCTCCAGTGGGGCATCTCCGACGACG
>JADGNT010000237.1 GCA_017883345.1 Candidatus Solibacter sp.
CTGCCGGTGGTGATCGACGGGCAGATTCTGGACGCCGACCGCGACTACTTCCGCTTTCCCGCCAAGGCGGGCGTGACGCTGGTGCTGTCGGTAGAGGCGCGCAGTCTGCTGCCGTTCATCGCCGACGCGGTGCCGGGATGGTTCGACCCGCAATTGACGGTCTACGACGCGGCGGGCAAGCAGGTGGCCTTCGCCGACGACAACCGGTTCCGGCCGGACCCGCTGATGTTCTTCCGCGCGCCGGCGGACGGCGACTACACCGTGGAACTGCGCGACGTGGTGTATCGCGGCCGCGGAGACTTCGTCTACCGGCTGACCATCGCCGAGCGGCCGTACGTCACGGATGTGTTCCCGCTCGGCGGCAAGCGCGGGACCGAGGTGGCGGTGGAGTATCGCGGGGTGAATCTGGGGGGCAATCTTACTGCCGTGCGCGGCACGGTGAAGGTGCCCGCCGACGCGGGGCGCTGCATCACGGTCAACGGGCTGCCCTTCGGCGCGAGCGACCTGGCGGCGGTGCGCGAGGCGGAGCCGAACGACGCGTTCGAGCGGGCGCAGCGCATCACGGCGCCGGTGGTGGTGGACGGGCGGATCGACAAACCGGGCGATGTGGATTACTTCGTCTTCAGCGCGAAGAAGGACGACAAGCTGGTGTTGCAGGTACAGGCGCGGCGCCTGGGGTCGCCCATGGATTCGGTGCTCACGCTGTACGATGGCAAGCGCAATCAGGTGGCGGAGAACGACGACTGGAACGATCCGCTGGAAGCCATCCTGGCGCACAACGCCGACTCGCGGATTCTGTACACGTTCCCGGCGGCAGGGGATTACTACCTGCGGCTGCGCGACATACAGGGCAAGGGCGGCGAGGAATACGCGTACCGTCTGGTGTTGGACGCGCCGCACCCGGACTTCACGCTGCGCATCGCGCCGGACAATCCGCGGATGGGCGTGGGCGATACGGCGGCGATCACGGTGGCGGCGGTGCGCCACGACGAGTTCGCGGGCGAGATCAAACTGGCGGTGGAGAATCTGCCCTTGGGCTACACGGCGAGCGAGGCGCTGATTGCGGCGGGACAGAACGAGGGCCGCTTGACGATCACCGCGCCAGCGGGCGCGGCGCCCGGGGTGCTCTCGCCGGTGATCACCGGGATGGCGGCGATCGGCAAGGACACGGTAATGCGCCGGGCGGAATCGGCGGAATCGCTGATGCAGGCCTTCGCCTATACGCATGTGCTGCCGACCAGGCAACTCTTCCTCGCGGTGATTCCGGGGACGGCGTACACGATTGCCGCGTCGATCACGGAGGGCAAGGTGCTCGAAGTGAAGCCGGAGAGCGACACGCCGATCGCGATCAAGGTGCGGCGCAAGGACGGAGTCAAGGCGGGCGTGACCATCACGGCGGTGCGCCTGGCCAACAACACGATCACCACCAAGGGCGTGTTCGTAGCGCCGGAGAAGGACGAGGCGGAGATCGTGCTGAATGTGGCCAAGGACGCGAAGGTGGGGCTGCGGCAGGACATGATCGTCAGCGGCCTGATGCGTGCCAACAATCAGAGCATCGTGCGCTACGCGCGGGCGATCCCGGTGATGGTGGTGGCGAAGTAAGACAAACGGTTGGCAGGCGAAAGCGCCTGCCCCACAATGTACTACTATCCAGTCATTTCTTCGCGCGCCGCGACGATTCTTGCGTAGCGTAGCCTTCCAGGCTGGGGTGCCCTCTGGGCCGCCCCCATTCTTGGGGGCATTCTTCCCCCGCGCCGCCGCGCGGCGTTCCGTTTGCGGCCTGCCGCTATGTGGGACAGGCGCTTTCGCCTGTCAACCGATTTTTTCCGAGCTTTTGACCTGTGCGTGGCGTTGCGCGCCCGGTTCAGCGGTTAGGCGGCGCCAAAGCGTGGGCGCCCATCTTTCGGTACAGTGTCGCTTTGGCGATGCCCAACCGCCGCGCCGTTGCGGCGATGTTGCCGCCCGCTTCTTCCAGCGCCGCGACGATGGCGGAGCGCTCGGCATCCTCCAGCGGCGTGCGGTTGCCCGGCCGTCCGCCGCGCAGCGCCATCCGGAGGGCCTTCGGAATGTCTCCCGTATCCAATACGCGCCCTTCGCAGTTTGCCAGCATGCCCAGAATGCAGTTTTCCAGTTCGCGCACGTTGCCGGGCCAGTGGTAGGCCGCCAATTCCTCCACCGCGTCCGGATCGATCGCCAGTACATCGTCCCCGCCGTGCTTGTGGATGAAATGCCGGATCAACGCCGGAATGTCGCTCTTCCGCGCGCGCAGCGGGGGCACATGAACCGTATGCACGCACAACCGGAAGTACAACTCGGGCCGGAATGATCCCGCAGCGACCGCCGCCTCCAGATCGCGGTTGGTGGCCGCGATGACACGCCCTTCAAACCTGCGCACCGTGTCACCCCCAACGGGCCGGAACTCACGGTCCTGGAGAACCCGGAAGAACTTCGCCTGCAAAGCCAGCGGAAGTTCACCTACCTCGTCGAGGAAGAGCGTGCCGCGCCCGGCGCTTGCCAGCAGGCCGGGCCGGTCGCCGATGGCGCCAGTAAAGGCCCCGCGGACGTGTCCGAAGATCTCGCTTTCGACGATATCCACCGACAGGGCGCCGCAATCGACTACGACGTAGGGCCGGTCCCTATCCGGTCCCTGATCGTGGATGGCGCGCGCCACCAGTTCCTTGCCCGTCCCGGTCTCACCCGTGATCAGGACCGGTTGGCGCTTGCCCGCGATCCGGGGAATCGCCTTGAACACGGCCAGCATAGCCGCCGACCTGCCGACCATCCCGCCACTGCCTCGCTCCGAATCGAGTTGGAACTGTAGCACCAGATTCTCGGCCCGCAGTGCGCGAAGCTCCGCCAGGCGCTGGAGCGTGGCCTCGAGTTGGCCCGCCTCGAAGGGTTTCACGAGATAGTCGTACGCGCCCAGGCGGATCGCCTCGACAGCCGAAGAGATGGAGGCGAATCCGGTCATGAGCACCACGTCCGGGCCAGTATTGCCAAGCGAAATGGATCGGAGCAGGTCAACCCCGTCCATGCCGGGCATTCGCACGTCGCTGAGCACGACGTCGACCTCGTGTTCGTCCAGAGCGGCCAGCGCCTCCTTCCCGGACTTCACAATCAGCACTCCGTGCCCGGCTTTGGATAGCACCTGGCGGCAGAACTCCGCCACGGCTACATCGTCATCGACCACTAGGACCGTCATTCCGCCTCGGCCTGTTTGGTTCCCAGCGCCATCATAACATCCGGACCGTCTCATTTCCGCGAATCCGGCGGCTCGGAACTGAGATCGTGAAGCGCCGGCAGCAACCGCGCAACGACGCGAAGTAGTTGTAAGGATAGCGCCTCTTGGCATCGCGGGATATGGAAGTCCAGTTGCAATACGATCCCCGTCCGCAAATTTCGACCCCGTCGGCGGCGGATTTTCTGAAGCGAGGTAACGCTCTATGACCGCACCTGCACTCACTGCGAAGTCGCAGCTCGGCGCCCTTGTCTGGCAAGTCAGCACTGCAGTCCAGGAATTGGAGCGTTATGTAGCCGAGCAGCGAAAGATCGCCCGGAGGCGCAAAAAGGCGGGCCTTGGCCTCGTCTCTGCTGGCCGGCGTCGAAAATCCGCTAAATCGGATCGGCGTAAGCCCATTGCATACTCCAAAGTCAATTGATCCTATTTGCGTCCACCCAGTGCCCCTGGTTGACAGGGTTCGGTGGCGACCCGCGGCGACGGCGGCAGGAGGGCCGGCTTGCCACCGCTCCCGCTGAACGCCTCCAAGAAACACCCATTGTGATATGCTGATGCCGGCCGCAAGGCCAAATAGGAAATTGTGGCGAAATACGTTGGGGAGGGTTAGGGCTTGTAGTCTCGCTTTGTTCCGCCACGAGCGGGTTCAGGCAGTCGGCCCGTGCTCACTCCGCGGCGCAGGTTTCATCCCGTTGGACAGGAGACTGGAATGAAGGCCAAGGCGAAGCAGCCGTTTCACTCTCTCTCTGCCGTTGTGGTCGGTCTCGCGGCGATCGCCGCAACCGGCTTGGCCGGCTACCTGTACACAGCGGCGGAGAAACGCTCGTTCCACACCGAAATGTGGAATCAACTGACTGCTATCGCGGACATGAAAGTCCGGCAGTTGGTGGCGTGGCGTGAGGAGCGGCTCGGCGATGCCAAAGTTCTCCAATTTCATCCATTCACTCACAGGGCGGTAAGCGAGATCCTGGACAGCGGGCGAGACACAGGCGAAATCGAGAAGTGGCTGGGGCTATTGATGGAGGCGTATCAATACACCGCGGCGAGCCTATGGGATAAAGACTACCGGCGGCGCGTCTGGTTGCCGGCGGGCGACCCTGACAATGACGCGCAGCGCGAGTTGATCGTGCAAGCCATGCGCGCCAAGGCTCCCCTTCTGGCAGATCTACACCGGGATGAGCCCATCGGGGCGGTTCGGATGGCCCTGGCGGTGCCGCTCATGAGCGCTTCTTCATCGGAACCCTACGGCGCGGTCTTGCTCAGAATCGATCCAGAGCGCTTCCTCTACCGCCTCATCCAATCCTGGCCCACGCCCAGCCGCTCGGCGGAAACGCTGCTGGTGCGCCGCGAAGGGAATGATGTTGTGTTCTTGAACGAACTCAGGCACCAAAGAGACACGGCGCTCAAACTCCGGTTTCCAGTGGCGCGAATCGGACTTCCGCGGCACAGGGCGTACTCGGACACGAAGGAACTTTTGAAGGCGTCGATTATCGCGGGATCCCAGTCCTGGCAGTTACCAGAGGCGTTCCCGGCAGCCCATGGTTTCTGGTCGCGAAGGTGGATAGAGAGGAAATTCTCGGCCCTTTGCGCCAGCGGACGCACTTCATCGCGATGTTCTTCGGACTGGCCGCGGTGACCCTGATAGCAGGAATCATTTTCTTCTGGTCTCGGCAGGAGGCGGAGGTGCTACGCGCTTCGGAAGTCCGGTATCGGCGGCTCTTTGAGGCCGCGAAGGATGGGATTTTGATCCTCGATGCCGAGACGGGGATGATCGTGGATGTTAATCCGTTCTTGATCGAGATGCTGGGTTTCCCGCACGAGGCATTCCTCCATAAAAGCATCTGGGAACTGGGATGCTTCAAGGACATCGTCGGCAACAGGGCCAACTTTTTGGAACTGCAGCAGAAGGGATACGTCCGCTATGAGGACATGCCTCTGGGAACCGCCGACGGGCGGCGGATAGAGGTGGAATTCGTCAGCAATGTCTATCTCGTGGGCAACAAGAAGGTGATCCAGTGCAACATCCGGGACATGACCGGGCGCAAGCGGGCGGAGGAGGCGATTCAACAGGCAAATGAAGCCGTCGCCCAGGCGGAAGCCCGTTACCGCCTCATATTCAACAGCGGCTCGGATGCGCTTTTCGTTTTCAAGTTCGCCGAGGACGGCATGCCGGGCCCGTTCCTCGAAGTCAGCGACAATGCCTGCCGCTATCTGGGTTATACACGAGAAGAACTGCTGCGCATGCGAGTACCCGATATCGTCCCTCCCGAAAGCCATCCCGGAATTCCAGGCATTGTGCGGAGACTTCTCGCGGAAGGCCATTTGGTTTGGGAGGAAATGGAACTGGCAAAGGACGGGCGGCGTATTCCGGTGGAGATCAACGCTCGAGTCTTCGACCTGGATGGTTCGCCGGCGCTGATCTGCTCCGTGCGGGATATTTCGGAGCGCAAGGAAGCCGAGAACAGATATCGGAGCATATTCGAGGGGGCTATCGAAGGAATTTATCGAACATCGTTTGAGGGAAGAAGTCAGGCTGCCAACCCCGCTCTTGCGAAGATGCTCGGTTACGATTCGGTGGCGGAATACTTATCTGTGATGACCGACTCGGCTCATCAACTGTGGCTGGACCCGGCCGAGCGTTCCCATTTCCTGCAGCTTCTCGAACGGGATGGGGTCATCCGTGGATACGAGTGCCAGTTGAAGCGCAAGGATGGGACCCCAATTTGGGTGTCGCTCAATAGCCGGAAGGTGTGCGGAGTGGATGGACGAATACTCTACATCGACGGCTTCAGCGAAGACATAACCGGGCGCAAGCGCGCTGAGGCGGAGCGGGCGCAACTGGAACAAAGGTTCCAGCAGGCCCAGAAGATGGAATCCATCGGGCGTCTGGCGGGCGGCGTGGCACACGACTTCAACAACCTGCTGACGGTGATCAACGGCTACAGCCGGATGCTGCTCGCCAAATTGAGTGCCGGCGATCCGATGCGGGAAACCCTTACGGAGATCCACAACGCCGGAGAGCGCGCCGCGGGATTGACCCGCCAACTGCTCGCCTTTGGCCGCAAGCAGGTCCTGGAACCGCACAGGTTGGATGTCAACCGCGTGGTGGAGGAGATGCGGCCGATGCTGGAGCGCCTGATGGGGGAGGACGTCGAGGTACGCGTCGCGCTCCTCGCGGCGAGCGGGACCATCCACGCCGATCCGCATCAGTTGGAGCAGGTGGTGATGAACCTGGTGGTCAACGCCCGGGACGCCATGCCCGACGGCGGCAAGTTGCTGCTCGAGACGGCCAACGTGGAGCGGGACGAGAGCTATACGCGGTCGCATCCGGAAGCGCGTGTGGGCCGCTACGTCATGCTGGCGGTGAGCGACAACGGGGCGGGCATGGACGAAGAGACGAAGAATCGGATCTTCGAGCCGTTCTTCACCACCAAGGGAGCCGGCCAGGGGACCGGGCTCGGGCTGTCCATGGTGCAGGGCATCGTGGCGCAGAGCGGCGGCTTCATCAACGTCTACAGCGAACCGGGCCAGGGGACGAGTTTCAAGATCTACCTGCCGGCGCTGGCCGAAGCGGCACCCGATGACTGGAGACCGGCAGCCGTTCCGGCGCTGGAGGGGAAGGAGACCGTGCTGGTGGTGGAGGACCAGGCGGAGGTCCGCAAGTACACCGTCGCGGCGCTGAAGGAATACGGCTACCGGGTGATCCCGGCGGCGAACGCCGGCGAAGCGCTGCTGCTGTGCCAGCGGGAGCGCGTCGACTTGGTGTTGACCGACGTGGTGATGCCGAACGTCAGCGGCCGGGAACTGGCCGACCGGTTGGAGACACTTCAGCCCGGCATCAAGGTGCTGTTCATGTCCGGGTACACCGACAACGTCATCGTGCACCATGGGGTCTTGGAGGAGGGCGCGAAGTTCATCCAGAAGCCGTTCAGTCCGGAGGAGTTGGCCGGGAAGGTTCGCGCGGTGCTGAGTCCGCCGGCGCCGGCGGCCCGCATCCTGGTCGCCGACGATGAAGCCGGGGTGCGCGGTTTCCTGCGGAAGGTGCTGGAGGAGGGCGGCTACGAAGTGATCGAAGCGGCGGACGGAAAGCAGGCGCTCCAGCAGGCGCGGGCGGGGCATGTGGACCTGGTGATCATGGATCTGGTAATGCCCGGACAGGAAGGGATC
>JADGNT010000238.1 GCA_017883345.1 Candidatus Solibacter sp.
CGTAGGACGCCGTACTGTTCCAGGCCAGGCGAAAAGGAAAGCGCACTTCTCCCTCAGTATAGCGAGAGGAAGAAGTGCGCTCTGGGTGAAGCTCTACTGGTACGCGGGCGTGCCGCCGATCCCGACGAAGCTGGTGAAAGCACCGGCGTCGATCGAGCCGCCAGCCTTCAGGGAAGCCGTGAACGTGGCGGGAGTGACGCCGGAAGCCACGGAGAGTAAGCCCGTGGCCGTGGGCTGCAACTGGGTCAGAATCGCAACGGGCACGGTGAACGTCCTCTGGCCGGCGGTAGTGACACAGATGAATGTGGTCGAGTTGGTGACCGCGCTGCTCCCGGTGCCGGTGGTAGTTCCGGAGGAGCCGATGATCTCCACCAGATCCGACGCATTGCCGCCGGTCCAGTTGAGAGTCAGTCCCGCACTGCGGGTGACAGTGTCGGGCAATGGGCTGGAGAGGGTGAGCAGAGAGCCGAGAGTAATGGAGGTGTTGAACGTTCCGACGTCGTTGCCGCCGGCGCCGTTCAAGGTATAGGTTCCAGGCGGAAGCGTGAAGGTCGTCTGGCCTGGAATGGTGACACCTAAGGCTTCGATATTGGTGAGGGAGTAGCTGTTGTCAGTCTTAGTGAGGGCCTGATTGGTCAGGCTGGAACCGCCCGGGCCGTTGATGGTAACTGCGCCGGCGTCGAGGTTGGTCACCGTGCCGCTGACGCTGACGCTGGTCGTGCCGGTGGTGGTCGCTTGAATCACCTGGCAGCTTCCGGACTGGATGGTGGACACGTTCCCTTGAGAAGCGGACGCCAATTGGAAGCCGGTGATCTTGCTGAAAGCTCCGGCTATGGAATTGGACTTCACGCTGCCCACCGAAGGCAGGGTCATCGCGAACTGCGTGAGCGAGAAATAGCCGGTCGTGTACGTCCCGCCATTATCGAAGTTCCTCAACTGCTGGGTGGTGTAGCCCGGGGCGACACACGCAGTCGCGGAATCGTCCGGCGCGATGGCAATAAACGAGGGGTTGCTGAGCACGCCGTTGACCGACACCTGGAAGGACACGGTGCAGCCAGTGGGTATGTCCGAAGGCAGGGCGAAGTTGATCTGGTCGGCGCCAGCCAGACCAGGCGCGCGGCCCGCGTAGAGGGGCGTAATGCTGACTCCGCCCACGATGACCTTGACGTTCACGCCGTTGGCGTTGAAGTCGAAGCCTGGGGAGGCGGTATTATCGCCGCCCGTGACCGGCCCCATGCCGGTGGCCCAGGCGATCAGAATCTGTCGAGGACGGGATGGCGAAAAGGTGTAGCCGCCAGACGCGAAAGTGGTGAAGCGGTCGATATCGAGTTGGGCCGCCGAGATGTAGTTCTGAATTACCGCGAGACCGCTGCCGCTAGAGTCCGCGGTAATCAAGCCGAGTTTGCGCTGCACCACCTGGGTCGCGAACGGCGCGCTGACGGTGCCGTTGGTGACGGTCACGTTGTAGTTGCCCGGCGTTACCGAGGAGGGCAATACCGCCGCGAGCTGGTTGACACCCCCCTGATTGTACAGATAGACCAGATACGCGTCGGTGCCGGCGCCGCCCGCGGCAGGCGTAAAGGTGATCTTGACGCCGCTGGAACTGGCGGGAAGCGGGAAGCTCATCTGAGTGAAGCCGCTGGCGCTGAGGGTTGTCCCTTTGACCACGAAGATGCTTCCCTGCGCGATGTTCTTGGTGTAGCTGCCGGCATCCAGCACGGCGGTGATGGTGGGCACAGGTGGAGGCGGGGCTCCGCCGGTGGTAATCGTGAAGGTTCCCGACGTGAAGGTGGTGAGCTTGAAGCCGGACACGATGTCACCCGAGACAGTTCCGGTGAGAGCTATGGGGCTCGTGCCACTCGTCGCGCCGCTGTAAGTGCCGGTGCCGCCCGTGATGGTCATGTTTACCGTGGCAGCGCCTCCGCCAAGTATCGAAAGAGGAACTGTAAGTTTTCCGCTCAGAGTCCCGCCTGCATCGAGAGTAATCGTGTAGTCGGCGACCACGCTCGTGGCGGTTAGGTCGAGCGGGACGGTGCTCGCAATCTTTCCGGTACCGAGACCCCCCGTAAAGCTCACCGTGCCGGCAATCGCGAAGCTCGTGAAGGTCGCCGATGGGGTGCCAGTCGCATTCACTGTCAACGTCGTGTTGATGACAGCGGCCGGCACCGCCGCACAAACCAGCAGCGCCAAAGCCAAACTCGAAAATGTTCGTCTCATAGGTCTGTTAGAGTCCTCCACTCTTGAAACGCAGGAATACGGGGAAACTTGGTTCATTGCAGCACAACACCGGTCCCCACCCGGCGGGCTAGCTTAAGAGTTTACCGCGGTTACCGGCCCCCGTCTACTACTCGTTGCCCATTATTTTTGGCTCAATCCGCCATCAATGGCCAGAATTTGTCCTGTAACGAAATTCGACGCTTTCAAAAAGTAGACGACCGCTTCGGCGATTTCGGCGGGTGTGCCGCCGCGCTGCGCGGGAGTATTCTCGATCATACGTTTGCCGCGCTCGTCGATGTCTTCGAAGGGGATCACGCCGGGGGCCACGGAGTTCACCGTGATTTCGGGAGCGAAGGCCTTGGAGAGCGCGCGCGTGAGCATGATGACGCCAGCCTTGGAAGCGCAGTAGTGCGCGTGCTCGGCCCAGGGACGAATGCCGCCCAGCGAACTGATGTTGACGATGCGTCCATGGCCCTGCCGCTTCATGAGGCGCGCGGCGTGCTGGCAGCAGAAGAAGACGGCCTTCAGGTTGACGGAGTGGATGAAGTCCCAATCCTGCTCGGTGATGTCGAGCGGGTCGAAGCGACTGAAGCGAGCGGCGTTGTTGACCAGGCCGTCGAGGCGTCCGAGGCGCTGCTCCACGTCGGTGAACATGCGCTCAATCTCGGGCACAGATTCCAGGTTGGCGCGGAAGATGTCGGCGCCGCCGCACTCTTCGGCGGTGCGGCGCGCTTCGGCCTCGGAGTGGTGATAGTGTATGGCGACGCGCGCGCCTTCCGCGGCGAGACGCAGCGCGATGCCGCGGCCGATGCGTTTGGCGGCGCCGGTAACGAGGATGGTTTGGCCGGCAAGACTAGAGTCGTTCATGATTGTGGGGCGGACCCCCTGGTCCGCGGCCGACGCCCTCGTCGGCTTGCTTCGTTGGCTACAGAAGCGGGTCCAGGGGGACCCGCGCGGACCAGGGGGTCCGCCCTACGCCGTCGGTTCGCCATGGACTTCGATCTCCTCGGGTTCCACGCCTTCGCGGGTGGGTTCGGGCAGGCGGCCGGTAACGTGGGCCCAGCCCCAGAATATCGCGGTGGTGGAACTGAGCGCGCCGGCGATGGCGCCGATGGTGCGCGGGTCCCAGTGCTGGCTGGCGATTCCGGCCAGGGTCATGGACACCATCATGACACTCCATTGCATGCTTTCGATGGTGGAGAAGACGCGGCCGCGATATCCGTCGGCCACGTTACGCAAAAGCTGCATCATATTCAGTGTGCTGCTGACGCCGACGGCGGCGCGCGAGATCGCGATGAAGACCAGCGCCCAGGCGAAATTGCGCATCTGGCTGAATATGATGTACGAAGCGCCGTGACAGATGTAGCAAATCACGATGGCGCGCTTGTAGTTTTGGAAACTCAGGCGCGGCCCGATCTTGTAGGAGATGGCGCCGCCGATGAGCAGGCCGATGCCGGCGCAGCCCCAGATCATGCCGATGCCGGCGGGGCCGCGATTGAAGACCATTTCGCCGAAGATGCTGAACAGAATCTGCGCGGCGCCGCCGCCGGTGGCCCAGCCCACGGCGATCATGCCGATGCCCAGGATCAGCGGGCGGCTGCGCATGTAGCGCAGTCCTTCGACGTATTCATGCCAGGGGCGCACCACTTCGGATTCGGTGACGGAGGCGCGCGGCGGGCGAAAGCCGCGGCCGGGCAGGAACAGCCGCGAGATGCACAACGCGGAAATCAGAAAAGAGAGCGAATTGGCGACGAAGGCCCATTGGAAACCGAACTGGGTCACGCTGGCGCCGCCCAGAAACGCGCCGATGGAGAGCGTGGTCCACTGCGTGGTCTGGGTCAGCGAATTGGCGGTGTGCAGTTCCTCTTTGGTGGCGATGGAGGGCAGAATCGCGGCGCGCCCGCTGGTGAAGAACGGCGAAGCCAGCATCAGCAAGCCGCTGAGCAGATAGATCAGCCAGGTTGCGGTCCGGTCGACGGTGAGGATAAAACCGAGCGCCACCACGGCGCGCACCAGGTCGCTCGCAATCATCATGCGCTTGCGGTCGAAGCGGTCGAGCAGGACACCGGCCAGCGGTCCGGCGAGGATGGCCGGGATGGCGCGCGCCAGCATCACGCCGGTGACCACCATGCCGTTATGGGTCTGGGCCAGCACGAGGCCGAAGACGGCGATGTTGTTGAAGTGATCGCCGATCTCGCTCACCACCTGGCCGATCCACGTATTGCGGTAGTTGTGGTTGCGGCGGAGGAGTGAGAGGAACGCGGTCATCGGTGGTAGGACAGGCCTCCTGGCCTGTCTCCCTTGAAGCTCTTTGGCATGCCGCTCACCCCAACACCTCTTCCCTCACCGTGATGCTGCGAATGAAATCGAGATCGAGCGCGTAGCCGAAACCGGGTTCGTCGCGCAGCGCGATGGTGCCGTACGGCGTGGTTTCGACGGCGGGCTGGATGATGTCCCGTTTCCAGTAGCGCTGGCTGGCGGAGACGTCGCCGGGGAGCACGAAGTTAGGCAGGCTGGCGAGTGCCACGTTGTGGGCGCGCCCGATGCCGGCTTCCAACATGCCGCCGCACCAGACCGGGATGCCGGCTGCCTGGGCGATATCGTGCACACGTTTGGCCTGGCTGAATCCGGCGACGCGGCCGAGCTTGATGTTGATGATGCCGCAGGCGCGCGCCATGATGGCCTGCTCGGCGTGGTGCGCGGTGCGAATGCACTCGTCGAGGCAGATGGGGGTCTGCAACTTCGCCTGGAGGATGGCGTGATCGATGATGTCGTGGTGATCCAGCGGCTGCTCGATCATCATCAGGTAAAAATCGTCCAGTTGGCGCAGGTGATCGGTGTCGGCCAGGGTGTAGGCGGAGTTGGCGTCGGCCATCAGCTTGATCGCGGGGAAACGTTCGCGCACGCGGCGGACCACATCGACGTCCCAGCCGGGCTTGATCTTCATCTTGATGCGCTGATAGCCCGCGGCCAGTTCGACCTCGATTTTTTCGAACAACTGCTCCACGGAATCCTGAATGCCGATGGAGACGCCGCAGGGAATCTCGCGGCGCGCGCCGCCGCCGATCTGCCGCCACAGCGGGACTCCGTGGATGCGCGCTTCCAGGTCCCAGACGGCGGCTTCCAATCCGCCGCGCGCCATGTTGTGGCCGCGGATGTGGGCGGTCAAGGGGAAGACGTCTTCGGCAGTTTGGAGCGGTTTGCCGAGCACGCGCGGGGCGACGTAATCGTGCAGGATGCTCCAGGCGGAGGTGGTCCACTCTTCGTTGTAGAAAGGGTTTTCGCCGGCGGTGACTTCGCCCCAGCCGGTGACGCCGTCGCCAGAGACTTCCACCAGAATGATGTCACGGCTATAGGTGCGGGAAAAGCTGGTTTCGAAGAAGTGCACCAGAGGCATGCGGATCTGGCGCAGGGTGATGCGGTCGAGTTTCATTGCCATGGTTCCAGGAGGTAGACGCCTTCGGTTTTGGTGCGCTCAAAGCCGGTGACGGCGAAGCCGCGAGAGAAGGCGTCGAGGAAAAGGCGAGCGTTGGACTGTTGGATTTGGCGCGCGCGGTCGCTCGCCTGCTCGCGGATGACAGCGATATCGGCGGGGTAGGATATGCGCTCGGTGGGGCAGGCGGGGTACCCTCTGGGTCCGCCTGCCAACCGGGATCTCGACCAAGAGTTGGCAGGCGAAAGCGCCTGCCCCACCGCCCCCCCGAGGATGGAGTGGACGCGGGGCGAATCGATCCACCATTCGGCGGTGCAGCGGTCCGTGGGCAGACCGCCGTGCAAGGGGCTGGTGGTGGTGCCGTACTGGTTTTCCTGGTAAACGCGCACGATGGCGCCCAGCTTTTCGATGTTGAGGAAGGCGTTCTTGAGTTCCAGCGGATCGAAGGTCCACTCGATGAGGGCGATGCCGCGCGCCAGGGCATCGTCACGCTGGCGGAGTTTGAGGCGGCGGCCGATTTGCGCGTTGCGATACGCAGGCAGTACGCCCAGCATGTGGCTGTGCAGGTAAGGGCGCCCATCGGGCTTGATGCCGGGGATGGCGAAGCAGAAGCCGATCATGCGGGGGCCATCGTAGGCGCCAAACACGTGGCCGCCCACCTTGGCCACCACCGCCAGGAAACGCATGGGGATCAGTTCGCTTTCGGCGTAGCTCCAGATGGTCTTCTGCATCTCGAAAATGGAATCGAATTCCTCGAGATGGAACAACTGGCGAATTTCGATGGGCGCTACTTGCGCTTCGCCTCCTGCCACAGCGCCTCCATTTCGTGGAGCTTCGCGTCTTCGGGCGTGCGGCCCTGTTCGCTCAGGCGGGCTTCGATATGGCTCCAGCGGGCACGGAATTTCGCGTTGGTGCGGCGCAGGGCCTGCTCGGGATCCACTTTGACGAAGCGCGCCAGGTTGACCAGGACGAACAGCAGGTCGCCGAGCTCGTCTTCCAGTTCGTCCTGCGCGGCGTTGCGGCGCGCAGTAGCGAACTCGGCCAGTTCCTCGTGGAGCTTGTCGAGCACCTGCTCGGCGTTCTCCCAATCGAAGCCGACGCCGGCGGCGCGGGAGGCGATCTGCTGGGCTTCCACGAGCGCGGGCAGCGCGCGCGGCACCCCTCCGAGCAGGCCAGTGGTCCGCTTGCGCTCGGCCTTGGGCTCGGCGTCCTTGACGCGGCCCCAGATGGACAGAACCTCGTCGGCCGAGCGCGCCGATTCGTCGCCGAAGACGTGCGGATGGCGGCGCACCAGTTTCTGGTTGATGGCATCGAGCGCGTCCTCGATGCGAAACAACTGCTGCTCCGACGCCATTTGGGCGTAGAACACCGCTTGTAGTATGAAATCGCCTAATTCCTGTGTGAGTTCCCCCCAATCGCGATGGTCGATGGCGTCCAGCACCTCATAGGTTTCTTCGAGGGTGAAGGGCTTGATGCTGTCGAAGGTCTGTTGGCGGTCCCACGGGCAGCCGCCCGGGGCGCGTAAGCGGGCCATGATCGCGACCAGTTGTTGGAACTTTTCGCCGGCAGTCTCTTGATTCATTCCGTTTGGGGGAGCGATTTCCCTCAATGTAACATATCGAGTATGCCCGACCTTCTTGTACCCAATCCTGGCGCTTCTCGCTGAAGGCGGGGCACGAACTGCACCACGTGCGGGTGCTGTGCGAAAAGTACGGGGGGTGTAGAGCCGCCTGGAAGGTGCAAAAAA
>JADGNT010000239.1 GCA_017883345.1 Candidatus Solibacter sp.
ATGAAGTGCAGCGTGGGCGCGATCTTGGTCCGCGGCACCACCCCATCCTGCACGTAATACGTCGGGCTCACGCGGCCCACCGCGCCGAAGGCGTTCTTGCGGCCCTTCCACAACAGGTCGCGCTCCTCCGCCGTGCGCGCCACGCGGAACTCGCGCGCCCCGCACACCTGGCAAGCCTGGCGCACCTGCTCCACCTGCTCTTCCACCGCTTCCCGGATGCCTTCCAACTCGATCAGCAGGACCGCCGCCGCATCCATCGGGTAGCCCGCGTGCGTGGCCTCTTCCACCATGCGCAGCATGACCCCGTCGAGCATCTCCACCGCGACCGGCGTGATGGCGCGCGCCGTGATCTCCGCCACCGTGCGGCCCGCGTCCTCGTTGGATTCGTAGATGGCGAGAATGGTCTTGACGGTCTCTGGCTTGCGCATCAGCCGGACAATCACTTTAGTCACCAGCACCATGGTGCCTTCGCTGCCGGTGAGCAGGCCGGCGAGGTCGTAGCCCGGCAGGTCGCTCGTCTTACCGCCGGTCTCGACCACCGTGCCGTCGGGCATCACCAGTTCCAGTCCCAGCACGTGATTGGTGGTGACGCCGTAGGCCAGGGTGTGCGGTCCGCCGGCGTTTTCGGCGACATTGCCGCCGATCGTGCAGGCGCGCTGGCTGGAGGGGTCGGGCGCGTAGAAACACCCGCTGCCCTCGACGGCGAGGGTGATATCCAGATTGACCACGCCGGGCTGCACCACGGCCCGCTCGTTTTCCAGATCCAGTTCCAGGATGCGGTTCATGCGGGCAAAGGCGATCATCAGCCCGCCTTCGCGCGGAATCGCCCCGCCCGACAGTCCGGTGCCGGCGCCCCGTCCCACGAAGGGCACGCCGAATTCCTGCGCCAGTTTGACCAGTGCGGCCACTTCGGCGGTGCTCCGCGGGAAGGCAACCAGGTCGGGTGCATGCTTGTCGACGCCGCCATCGTATTCGTAAAGCGCCAGGTCCTGGGGCCGGTCGAGATAACCCCGCGGACCGAGTAGATCGTGCACGCGCTGCTTGAGGCCGGCAGGGATCATGAGACTTAGTGTAAACCCTGACGGATGCTGCAAACAGCCGTCCATGCCGTCAGTCACCAGGAACACTCCTTTCCATAGGAGTTCGCCCAAGCGCTGGCGATCCAAGCGGCCGGTATCGATAAAAAACTTCTCCACCTGGTAGGCGGCGTTGGTGACCCGGAGTATCTCTTCCGCCGCGTGCGCTTCCGCGACCCGTACCGTCATGGCTGTTACCGCACGATGGTGTTGGCCATGCGCGCGTCGTCGAACGCGGTGCGGTCGCCGGCCTTCTTGCCGGGCGCGGGGAGCAGGCGCGCGGCCAGCGGTTTGCGCCACTTGTAGGCCAGCGAGGCCACATCGCCCAGGATGCGCGCCAGGCGCTCTTCGCCGATATCGCCGGGCAGCGGGATGGTGTCCAGCCCGCCGGCGCAGACCGCCGAGTAGGCCAGCAGCGAATCCATGTTGTACGTGCCCTCTTCCCAGCGTTTGGCGAGGACGTTATCCTCCAGTACCGGGACCATCAGGCCGGCGTAGCCCACCTGCTTGACCGGCGTGGATTGCACGGCGCGGGTGATCACGCTGGCGGCGGTCATGGTGCCGCCGGAGCCGAACGGCGCGCCGATGAAGTTCTCGATGGCGCGCCCGATGGAGACGTCGCCCAGCGGCGCCGGGGTCGGGTCCAGCCCAGCGTAGGTCCACTGCGTGGTTTTGGCGATGCGCACGGCGGCCGCCTCGGCGCGCAGCAGGTGCCCGGTCAGCGCTTCGGCGAGCTTCGTTTCCGCCGGACCGGGTTCATGAAATTGCGCGAACACCTCGGCCACCACATTGGCGCTCTCCAGGCCGACGGCGAAGGTCTTGCCGGGCCCGGTGTGCCACGCGCCGGGATAGAACGGCCCGTACGGCTTCACCATGGCGGTGGTGGCGAAGTTCAGATTGCCGGCGCCATTGGGGCTCTTGGCGGCGACGGCCTTGACCAGCCGCGCGGCCTCGCGAATCGACTTCCAGTGAATCCCATCGTCGGCCGCGACCACCAGACTGCCGTTGATCTTGGTGGAGGCGAAGACGTCGATGGCGAGATCGACGGTGGAGCGGTCGTCGTCGTCGGTGAGTTGCACGGCGCCCAGGTTGGGCGAGAATCCGAGCTTCGCCGCGAGCTCGCCGTACTTGCGCAGCAAGGCCAGGGCGTCAGCGTGCTTCATCCCCTTGGTGTATTCGGCGAGCGGTTGGGTGACCACGCGGATGGTCTCGACTTCGAAGCCCGCGGCCCGATACTCCTCGCGCGCGGCGTTGAGGAATTTGACGGCCTCGGCGACCTGCGCCTCGTAGTGCGCGGCGTCGATGCGGATAAAGGCGGTGATGGCGCGCACCTTGGGCCGCGCTTGGGAAAAGGCGAGCGAGGCGAGCGTGAGGGCGAGGAGAAAGGCTTTCCGCATGCGATGGTTATACCACGCGCGGCGCGTGTCTACCCGTAATAGTGCCCCGTAATAGTTCTGAGAGGTATTCGTTTAGGACGGCACATAAAGATTGGCCGCTGACAATCGTGCTTAACTGTTGAAACATCCATTGCTGGGTCCCCTGGCTGCCCTTGCTTCGGGCATCCTGGTCTATCGGTTTGTACCGTTTGGCGGGCCGGAACTACTCGGCGCCATCGCGGCATTCCTCGTGCTCGGCCTGCTGGCGCTGTGGCGCGGATCGCGCGTGCTGGCGGGGCTGTGCTGCCTGCTCGGACTGTTCTTCGCGGGGGCGCTCGATTCGCGCGTGCACGCACCGGGGCCGCCGCCAGAGATCGATGCCAGCGGGCGCGAGGTGGTGATTGTCGGCGGGTGCGTGGTGGAGCCGCCGGCGATCTCGGGCGAGCGCGAGCGCTTCATTCTCGAACTGGACCGCGACGCTCGGGCGCAAGTCACGCTGTTTACCAAGCCGGGCGAAACCCTGCCCGCGCTGCGCTACGGGCAGAACCTCGAACTCGACGGGAAGGTGCGCCCGCCGCGGAATTTCGGCAATCCAGGGGCCTTCGATTACCGCCGCTTCCTGGCCCGGCAGGACATCTATTGGACCGTCTCGGCGGCGGCCGGAACCGTGCGCGTCCTGCCCGGACATTGCGGAAATGCGTTCCAGAAAGCGGTGATGGACCTGCGCCAGGCCGCCCTCGCGCGGATCGAACATCTCTATCCCGGCGATACTTACCAGGCCGGGATGATGCAGGCGATTCTGATCGGGCAATCCTTCCAGTTGCAGAGGGTCTGGACGGAGCAGTACCGCTCCACGGGGACGTTTCACGCGATCGTGATTTCCGGGACTCACGTGGCGGTGCTGGCGGCCTTCTTCCTGTTCATGCTGCGCATCTGCTTCGTGCCGGAGAGCCTCGCGCTGTTCATCACCGTGCTGGCGGCGTGGCTGTATGCGCTGGTCACGGGGTGGCAGGCGCCTTGCGTGCGCTCGGCGGCGGGGCTCACGCTTTTCATGATCGCGGGGTATTTCTATCGCCAGCGGCGCATCATGAACCTGCTGGCGGCGGTGGCGCTGGGGTTTCTGCTGCTCGACCCGGAGGAGTTGTTCGACGCCAGTTTCCAGCTCACGTTTCTGGCCGTGGGATTTCTGGGGGCGTTCGCGGCGCCGGCCATCGCCGCTACCTCGGGCCCGCTGATGGCGGGACTTCGCGACCTCGCCGATAGCGGCCGCGATTTCCATATGCAGCCGCGCGCCGCGCAGTTCCGCATCGAAATGCGCCTGCTGGCCGAGACGCTGCACGCGCCGCTCTGGGTGGTGGCGTGGCCGGCGCGTCTGGTGCTGTTCGTCTACGAGATCGTGCTGACGTCGGCGGTAGTGCAGCTTGGCTTGGCGCTGCCCATGGTGGTCTACTTTCACCGGCTGGGCTTCTCGGGACTTTCGGCGAACGCCTTCGTGGTGCCGCTGCTGGGCGCGGTGGTGCCGGTCGGGTTCCTGGCTGTATTCACGGGGTGGCAGTGGATCGCCAGGGTCGCCGGGCTGCTCTTGTGGCTCTCGCAAAAGGTGGTCTGGTTCCACGCCAACATAGAGCCGAACTGGCGGATTCCGACGCCGCCGGTATGGCTCGGCATCGCGCTGGCGGCGGTGCTGATTGCGGCGGCCGTCTGGCGCTCCCGATGGGGGGCCGTGGTAGTGGCAGTGTTGCTCGCGCTGCTGGTGTGGCACCCGTTCGCGCCGGATGTCCACCCCGGCGAGCTGGAATTGACGGCCATCGACGTGGGCCAGGGCGACAGTCTGCTGGTGCTGTTTCCGGATGGCAAACGCATGTTGGTGGATGGCGGCGGCATCCCGGCATTCGGGCGGATTGCGCGCTCGCAGCTCGATATCGGCGAGGACGTGGTGGCGCCCTACCTGTGGGATCGCGGCTTCCGCACGCTGGACGTGGTGGCGCTCTCGCACGCGCACGAGGATCACAGCGGCGGCCTGGGGGCGCTGATCGCCGACTTCCACCCGCGGGAGGTGTGGACCGGCGTCATGCCCGATAGTCCGGAGTGGCGGGCGGTGCACGACAAAGCGGTCGCGATGGGCGCCAAGATCGTGCCGCTGCGCGCGCCGGGGCAGTTCGCCTTCGGCGGCACGGCGATCGAGGTGCTGGCGCCAACGCCGGACTACGTGCCGGTGGACGAGCCGAAGAACAACGATTCCCTGGTGATGCGCGTGACGTTCGGGCAGCGCAGCCTGTTGCTGAGCGGTGATGTGGAACGGGGAATCGAACAGGAGATGCTCTATACCAACGAACTGCGGCCCACCGACGTGCTGAAGGTGGCGCACCATGGGAGCCGCACCAGCAGCACGGAAGAGTTCTTGAGCGCGGTGCAGCCGGCGTTCGCGGTGATTTCGGCCGGGTTCGAGAATAGCTACGGGCACCCGCACGCCACCGTGGTGGCACGCCTGCGCGAGCATCATGCGGCCGTCCTGCGCACGGACCTGGACGGCATGATCACCATCCGCACCGACGGGCGCAGGTTCCACGTGGAGACTTACAACGGGCTCCTGGGGCGGAAGTAAGCGTGGCATAAGGCTCCGCCTTGTGCATCCGGGCGCAGCTCGAACGGCGTTTAAGCCCGGAGGGCGCCAGAAGGTAGCCCACGGCGTCAGCCGTGCGGAAGCGAGGCGTGCTAGCTACAACTCCAACGACACGCGATTCCAGAGCTTGGCGCGAATCTCAGTGGCGCACTTGTACCGGCTGCGGCGGAGTCGCGCGTACCGCGAGCGGCGCATCAAGTGCCCCTCTCTCGGGCTCTCTCTCTTTCTCTCTCGGTTCGGGATCTAAGGCTACTTTTCCGCGGTAGCTTCCACGGTGGCTTCATTTACCTCGAGCCCCAGGCCAGGGCCGGTGGGGACGATCAGTTCGCCGTGGTCGAACTGGATCTCGTTCTTGAACAGCGCCTTCAGGCGCGCACTCGCTCCGGTCCATTCCTGCGGGTACACTGCGTTCGGGATGGAGGCCACCAGGTGCAGGGTGGCCGCTGTGCCGATCGTCGGCTGGGTATTGTGGCAGACGATCTGCTTGTTGTGGGCCTCGGCCAGCGCGGCGGCCTTCCTGCCCACCGTGATTCCGGATTTGGTCATGTCCGGTTGCACGAAAGCGGGATTGCCCTGCTCGATCAGGTCCCGATACATCCAGATGTTGTATTCCTGTTCGCCGGACGCGATGGGAAGGTCCGGGAGCGCGGCTTGCACCTGCGACATGGCAGCATAGTCGCCTTGCGCCGTCGGCTCTTCGTAGTGCACGAGGTTCACAGCCTGTTTCAAGCGCCGGCCCACCTCGATGGCGCGTTGCGTGGTGTACCCATTGTTGATATCGCACATCAGCCGGATGCCGTCGCCGACGGCCTTGCGAATGCCGATCATGTACTGTTCGAGCGGGTCGTCCACCGGATCGGTGAAAACGCGGGCCGGCTCACGCCACGCCATGCGGAATTTGAGCGCCTTAAAGCCCAGATCCACCTGCTTCTTCATGAGGGTGGCGACCTCTTCGATGGAAGCTTTGTGGTCCCACCCATAGCTGAAGTACACCGGGATGCGCATGCGAT
This sequence comes from Candidatus Solibacter sp., assembly GCA_017883345.1. Lineage (GTDB taxonomy): Bacteria > Acidobacteriota > Terriglobia > Bryobacterales > Bryobacteraceae > Solibacter. The sequence goes on from JADGNT010000239.1 coordinate 6,086, forward strand.
AGGCGCCGCCCAGAAGCGTGTACACGGGGGCTTTCAGCAGCTTGCCTTTGAAGTCCCAGAACGCCACGTCAAGCCCCGCGATGGCGTTGGCCAGCGTGCCGCCCGGACCGAGCTTGTAGGGGCGAAAGAGCATCTGGTCGTAGAGCGGGCCGCTGTTCATAGGGTCCTGCCCTATCACCAGGGGTTTCAGGACCTTTTGGATCATGGCCTCTTCCACGTACGCATTCATGGGACTGCATTCGGCCCAGCCCGAAGTTCCTTCGTTGGTAAGAACCTGTACGAGCAGCATGCCCCAAGGCATGCGGTACGTCTTGATGTCCTTGACCTTGATTCCGGAGACTTCGGCCGCGCTCCCGGCGGCTGCCAACGGCGTGGCGGCCAGGCCGGCTTGCAACAAAGTACGTCGGTTTATCATCATGATGAGCTCGCTACCAGTACAGCTTGAGCGCCAACTGGATTTCGCGCGAAGTCCGCTGGAACAGCGGAGGATTGCCCGCGGCGGTGATCGTCCCCATCGTCAGAGAGCCGATCGATGCGTTCGGATTGTTGAACTGCGGCGTATTGAAGATATTGAACACCTCCGCGCGAAATTGCAGGCGCTTCGCTCGGTCCGCGCTGTACCGGAAGTTCTTGAATGCCGAGAGATCGAACTGCCGGGTGCCCGGTCCGTATACGCTGTTGCGCCCTTCATTGCCGTAAACATAACTGCCGGGGGAAACGAAGGCGCTGGTATTGAACCAGTGGTTGACCGTCGGATTCGACAACGTGCCGGACGCGATCGCGTTCGGCCACTGCACGCCGGTGCCGGCGTTCAACGCGCTCGCTGCCATCGTCGCCGTGAAGGGCGTGCCCGTCTGGAACGTGTCGATGCTGTTGAGTTGCCAGCCCCCCACCATGAATTCCAACGGCCCGTGCGCATCGCGCAGCAAGGTTTTGCCTTTGCCGAAAGGTAGTTCGTAAGTCCAGCTCAGGACCACGCTGTGCCGTATGTCGAAGCTCGAGTTGCCGCGGTTCAGACGCAGATTGTTCGGCGTCTGCACGGTCTCCGAGCCGGTGCCGCTGGAATCGTCGATGCCGTGCGACCACGTCCACGCTCCCAGGAAAGAAAGCCCGGCGCTGAGCCGCCGCTGGAAAGTGGCCTGCAGCGAATGAAACTCCGAATTGCCCCAGGACCCCACCGTCGTTCCATCGCCGAGATTCGGATACGGACGGCGGCTCGCCACCGCTCCGGGCCCCGGCAAAGCTTC